>NZ_JBEYJJ010000008.1:0-277994 GCF_040636215.1 Streptomyces sp. NPDC006687
GGCGGGGCTCTATCCCCGGCCCCACCGCGCCCGCGCCTCAAGCGCCGGCGGGGCTGGAATCCGCTCCGCGAATTCCAGCCCCGCCGGGCGACCTGTAGCCCCGCCGGCGTTTGAGGCGCGGGGTCTGGGCGGAGCCCAGGGCGGCGGGCCCGAGACGGTAGCGGTACCTGAGAGAATGGCGGCATGGCTTCTGATCGTCCTCGCGCGCTCTCCGGCATCCAGCCCACCTCCGGCTCGTTCCACCTCGGGAACTACCTCGGAGCGATCCGCCAGTACGTCGCCCTGCAGGAGACGCACGACGCCTTCTACATGGTCGTCGACCTGCACGCGATCACCATGCCGCAGGATCCGAAGGACCTCCGCGCGAACACCCGGCTCTCCGCCGCCCAGCTCCTCGCCGCCGGTCTGGACCCCGAGCGGTGCACGCTCTTCATCCAGAGCCACGTCCCGGAGCACGCGCAGCTCGGCTGGGTCATGAACTGCATCACCGGTTTCGGTGAGGCCAGCCGGATGACCCAGTTCAAGGACAAGTCCGCCAAGGGCGGGGTCAACAGCGCCAGCGTCGGCCTGTTCACGTACCCGATCCTCCAGGTCGCCGACATCCTGCTCTACCAGGCGAACGCCGTCCCCGTCGGTGAGGACCAGCGCCAGCACGTGGAGCTGACCCGCGACCTCGCCGAGCGGTTCAACCACCGCTTCGGCCCGACCTTCACCCTGCCCGCCGCGCACATCGTCAAGGAGGTCGCGAAGATCTACGACCTCCAGGACCCCTCGATCAAGATGTCGAAGTCCGCGTCCTCCCCCAAGGGCCTGATCAGCCTCCTCGACGAGCCCAAGGTCACCGAGAAGAAGATCAAGAGCGCGGTCACCGACACCGGTTCCGAGATCCGCTTCGACGCCGAGAACAAGCCCGGCGTCAGCAACCTGCTCACGATCTACTCCACCCTCACGGGCGAGTCGGTCCCCGCCCTGGAAGCCGCGTACGAGGGCAAGGGCTACGGCGCGCTCAAGACCGACCTGGCCGCCGTGATGGTCGACTTCGTCACACCCTTCAAGCAGCGCACGCAGGAGTTCCTGGACGACCCCGAGACCCTGGACGCCGTACTGGCCAAGGGCGCGGAGAAGGCCAGGGCGGTCGCCGCCGAGACCCTGGCTCAGGCGTACGACCGCATCGGGTTCGTCCCCGCCAAGCACTGACGGACCGAGGCCCCTGGCGGCCGAGGGGGTGCTGGCGCCACACTGAGGCGGCAGCACCGACCACCACACCAACACGCGCGGAGGAGATCACGTGGGGACCGTAACGCTCGGCGTTTCGATCGCGGTCCCGGAGCCGTACGGCAGCCAGCTCCAGCAGCTGCGCGCCGGCTTCGGGGACGCCGCCGCGCACGGCATCCCCACGCACGTCACCCTCGTACCGCCCACCGAGGTGGAGGGCGGCCGGCTGCCGGCGATCCGCGCGCACCTCGCGGAGGTCGCGCGGTCCTTCCCCGCCTTCGCGATGCGCCTGGAGGGGACGGGAACCTTCCGGCCCCTGTCGCCGGTCGTCTTCGTCCGGCTCGCCGAGGGCGCCGAGGGCTGCACCAGCCTCCAGGGCCGCCTCCGCGACCCGGAGGGCCCGCTCAGCCGTGAGCTGGCCTTCCCGTACCACCCGCACGTCACCGTCGCCCACGGCATCTCCGACGAGGCGATGGACCGCGCCTACGAGGAGCTCGCGGACTACGCCGCCGGCTGGCAGTGCACGGGCTTCGCCCTCTACGAGCAGGGCTCGGACGGGGTCTGGCGCAAGCTGCGCGAGTACCCCTTCGCCGCTGCCGCGACCGGCGTCCCCGCACAGTCGGGCCCGCCCGCCGCCGACACCGCGATACGCCGCTCCTGACCCGACGGGCGCAGGCCCCGGACGGCTCGGAAGGCGTGGAAGCGCAGCCTCCGCAGGACCAGGGCGTGGAACGGACGGGGTGCGCGGCGGGGCGAGGGGCGAAAAGTCACAAGCGACGACCGTAGCGCCCAAATGCGACATTTCCGAGAATTTCCGGCAGCTCATTTACGGTGGCCCCCATGGACTGGCTGAAGAAACTCCCGGTGATCGGCCCGCTCGTGGCGGCCGTCATGCGGTCCCATGCCTGGCGCTCGTACGAACGCCTCGACCGCGTCCACTGGTCCCGGCTCGCCGCCGCCATCACCTTCATCAGCTTCCTCGCGCTCTTCCCGCTGATCACCGTCGCCGCGGCCGTCGGCGCTGCGCTGCTGAGCCAGGAGCAGCTGGACCAGCTCCAGGAAAGCCTCGCCAAGCAGGTCCCCGGGATCTCCGACCAGCTCGACCTCCCCGGGCTCGTCGCCAACGCCGGCACCGTCGGCCTCGTCGCCGGCGCGCTCCTGCTCTTCACCGGCATCGGCTGGATCGGCTCGATGCGCGACTGCCTGCGCGTCGTGTGGGAGAAGGACGACGAGGACCAGGGCAACCCCTTCGTCCGCAAGGGCAAGGACGCCCTGGTGCTGCTCGGCCTCGGCGGAGCGGCCCTGGCCTCCGCCACCGCGTCGATCATCGGGTCCACCGCGGTCGGCAAGCTCGGGGGGTTCATCGGCATCCCGCGCGAGGGCGCGGGCGGGGCGCTGCTGCGGGCCGGTGCCTTCCTCGTCGGCGTCCTGGCCGCCTTCCTGCTCCTGCTCTACCTGCTGACCCTGCTGCCCGGGGTCGAGCCGCCGCGCGGCCGCCTCCTCCAGGCCGCGCTGCTCGGGGCGGCCGGGTTCGAACTGCTGAAACTGCTGCTCAGCGGCTATATGCGGGGGGTCGCCGCCAAGAGCATGTACGGGGCCTTCGGCGTGCCGATCGCCCTGCTGCTGTGGATCAACTTCACGGCGAAGCTGCTGCTGTTCTGCGCCGCCTGGACCGCCACCCCCGCGGGCGCCGGCGACAGCGACGGCGCCGGCGACGAAGGCGGGGGCGACGAGGACGACACTCCTACGCCCCCCGCCCCCGACGCCCGCGCGGCCAGCGGCGGTTGACCGCGAAGGCCCCGCCCGCCACCACGGCCAGCGCACCGCCCGCGATGCCGAAGGCGGTACCGAGGCCGCCGCCGGACGGCGCCGGGCCGGCGGCCCCGGGGACGTTCTCGTGGGACTTGGCGGGGGAGCCGAAGGGCCGGGTGTCCGCGCTCTTCGGGGGCACCAGCTCACCGACCGGCTTGACCTTGCCGAGCGCCGCGAAGCCCCAGTCGAAGAGGTCCGCGGTCTCCTCGTACACCGAGTTGAGGCCGCCGTGGTCCGGGTTCATCACCGTGACCAGCAGCTTCTTGTTCCCGCGCTGGGCCGCGCCGGTGAAGGTGGAGCCGGCCATGGTGGTGTTGCCGTTCTTCACCCCGGCGATGCCCTTGTACGGGGTGATGCCGCCGGCGCCGGTCATCAGCCGGTTGGTGTTCTGGATCTCGAAGTACTCGCGCGGCCTGCCCGGCTCCTGATGGCCAGGGAACCTTGCCTCGGCGGTGCCGCAGTACTCGCGGAAGTCCTGCTTCTGGAGTCCGGAGCGGGCGATGAGGGTGAGGTCGTACGCGCTCGACACCTGCTCGGGGGCGTCGTACCCGTCGGGTGAGACCACGTGCGTGTCGAGGGCCTGGAGCTCCTCGGCGTGGGCCTGCATGTCCTTGACGGTCTTCTCCACGCCGCCGTTCATGGCCGACAGCACGTGCACGGCGTCGTTGCCGGAGCGCAGGAACACCCCGAGCCACAGGTCGTGGACCGAGTAGTCGTGGTCCTCCTTGACCCCGACGAGGCTGCTGCCGGGGCCGACGCCGTCCATGTCCTGGTCGGTGACGTGGTGCACCTGGTCCTTGGGGAGGGTGGGCAGCACGGTGTCCGCGAAGAGCATCTTCAGGGTGGAGGCCGGGGGCAGCCGCCAGTGGGCGTTGTGCGCCGCGAGCACCTCGCCGGTGTCGGCGTCCGCCACGATCCAGGACCGGCCGCTGAGGCTCGCGGGCAGCGCGGGCGCGCCGGGCAGGAGGTTCACCTGGGTACCGGGCTGGCCCAGTGCGGCGCCGCCGACCGTGGACATCGACGGCGGGGGCGCCTGGGCCTTGCGGGGCTTGGCCGTCCCCGGCTTGGCCGTCCCGGGCTTGGCCTTCCCGTCCGCCGGGCGGGGCGGTGGTGCCACGGCGGAGGCCGACGCGGCCGAGGGAGCGGCGAGCATCGCCGGTACCAGCAGCGCGGCGGAAAGGACCGTCAGGGCGGTCTTTTTGGCAGACACGCAGGTGAACGTACATCCCGATGGGCTGCCCGGCGCCGTGGACCGGCCAACCGGGGCGAACCACCCCCGGTACGGCCCACCCCGCCGCGTCCGTCCTGGGGACGAATCCGATACTGGGGACATGAAACTCAGCCGTACCGCGTCCTGGTTCCTCGCAGCGTTCGGAGCTTGGTCCTGGGTGATCTGGTCCACGTTCGTCAAGAACCTTTTCAATGACGCCAGCGGTCTGGCTTTCGATGACGGTCGGCCCACGGCGTACTTCTGGGTCCACCTGCTGCTCGCGGTGACGTCCTTCCTCCTGGGGACGGCCGTCGGCGTGATCGGGTTGCGCAGCGTTCTGACACTGCGACGCGAGTCACGCTGACCCTGTTTGTGCCGATTGTGGCCACCGCCGCGGCCCTCCGCCGCCGGAGCTGGTCCATCGGTGGCGCTGCGGGCACGCAAACGGCCGGGCCGCACGGGGAGTGCGGCCCGGCCGGGCCCGGTGGGGGGTGGGGGAGGATCAGTCGGGCAGCCGCTCCAGCAGCCACTGGCCGAGTTCAGGGGTGATGGCGGTGTGCCCCGTCGTGTCCGAGGAACAGATGTAGTCGTCGACCTCGCTCTCGTCCGGAGACAGGTCGTCGACGGGCGCGTAGAGGTCCTTCTGCTGATCGATGTCGCGGATCGCGACCGCGCTGACCGTGGGGACGAAGCAGACGCTCTCGTGCCGCAGGTCGATGCCGGCGCCGGCCTTCTTCAGGGCGTCGGCGAGGATGCCGTACGAGCGGAGGGTGCCGCCGGGGGCGCCGTCCAGCTCGGGGAAGTCGCTCGTCGTGATCGTCTTCTCGGCCGCGGGGAACCTCCGCTTCAGCTCGGCGACGATGACGTCCTTGCCCTGGGCCTGGGTGAAGAAGGTCGTGCCCGGGTAGATCCGCTCCAGCTTCAGCGCGGTCTCGCCGGGCGGAACCGCCGGGCCCGTACCGTCGCCGCGGCCGTTGGCGAGCGCCAGCGTGCGGGGGATGCGCGGCCAGGAGCCGAGCTGGTGGAGCTGCTGCAGGAACTGCTCGCGCTCGGGGGCGATGCCGATCCGGCCGGTCTCCGGGTCGTAGTGCCGCCAGAGCATCTGCCGGGCGGCGGGGCTGTTCATCTGCCGGGCGAAGGCGTTCGGCAGCGGGATGAAGTGGGAGAACGCCTGGAGGCCGACGGGCACGACCGCGCCGCGGTGCGGGGTGTCGTAGGAGAAGTACACCGCGGTGCGGTGATCCATCCGCATCTGCTCCAGCTTGGCCAGGGCATAGCGGGTGACCAGGCCGCCCATGCTGAAGCCGCCCACGGCCAGCCGGGCGTCGCCCACCTGCTGGGCGATGGCCCGCATGATGGCGGCCGTCGCCGCCTCGGCGTTGTCCAGGACCGAGGCGGAGCGCTCCTCGAAGCCGATCAGGATGACGTCGCGGCCCCGGCGGCGCAGCTGCGTCAGGAGGGGGAAGTCGCGGTCGAGACCGGCGTACAGCGCCTTCAGGTCGCTCTTGCCGAGGTTGAAGCCGTCGGCCATGATCACCGGCCGGGTGATCTCCTGGTTGCCTTCGCCGCGGAAGACGTGCGCGAAGCCGTTCGGCAGCTCCCACTCCTCGTCGGGTTCCGGGACCGGATACGGCAGCGGGACCGGCGGCTCGGCACCCACCGGGGTGGCGAGGGTGAACCCCCCGGCGTTCCGCTCGGCCAGTTCGACATCCTGCTCGGACAAGGTCGTCTCCTTCTGGGCTCGCGCAGGGCACAGCAGCCCGCTCCGGAAGCGGGCTGGGGGACTGTGGGGGCGCGAGGACAAGATCCATCCTCAGGCGCGCGGAAGAGGGCGGTCCACAACAAGTCCGGCCGGTCATCCGTTTGAACGGAGTGGAGGTGAACCATGGACCGGTCCACTGCGCCCCCTGCGCCCCCTTCGCCCCATGAGGACAACTCCTGGGTTTCAATGGCCCCATGACGATGTTGGTGGTGATCCTGGCGGTCGTCGCGGTGCTCGCGCTGCTGGGGCTGGTCCATCGGTGGCTGTGGGTGCGGCTGGTCCGTGACACCACGCGGGCGGGCGGGGCGGCGCGGCGTGCCGGGACGGTGCTGGCGTTCGCCTTGCCGGTGCTGTCGCTGGCGGCCGTGGTCGGGGGCCACGCGGGGGCCCCGTTCTGGCTCCAGCGGGTGGTGGCCTGGCCGGGGTTCCTGTGGCTGGCGGTGCTGCTGTACCTGACGCTGGCCATGCTGCCGGCGGAGCCCGTCCGTCACGTATGGCTCCGCCGGCTGAGCCGGGACACCGCCGGGGCGGCGCCGCAGCCGGTCGGCGCGGCCGGGCGCGGGGCCCCGGGGTCCGGGGCCCAGGCCCCCTCGCGCGAAGGGGTGGTCGCGGGGACGGCCCCACGGGCGGCCGCCCCCGCCGCCGGAACCCCGGCGGCTCCGGCCGGCCCGCAGGCGGACCCCGCCCCCGGCGCCTCCGAAGCGGCCCCCGGCCCCGGCGGCCCGGAGGCGGATCTCGCTCCCGCCGGCCCGGCGGCGGCCTCCGCTCCCGCCGGCCCGGAGGCGGCCTCCGCCTCCGGCGTCTGCGAAGGGGCCTCCGCCTCCGGAGGTCCGGAGGCGGCCTCCGCCCCCGGTGGCCCGGCGGCGGCCCTCGCTCCTGCCGGCCCGGAGGCGGCCTCCGCCTCCGGCGTCTGCGAAGGGGCCTCCGCCTCCGGAGGTCCGGAGGCGGCCTCCGCCCCCGGAGGCCCGGCGGCGGACCTCGCCCCCGGAGGCCCGGCGGCGGACCTCGCCCCCGGCGGTCCGGAGGCGGTCCTCGCCCCCGGCGGTCCGGAGGCGGCCTCCGGACCCGAGGCCCCGGAGGGGGCCCCCGGTGGCGGGCTCCCCCGGCGGGTGTTCGTCGCGCGGGTGCTCGGTGGGGCCGCCGTCGCCGCTGCCGGGGTGACCGTCGGGGGCGGGGCGTACGGGGTGCTGCGGGGGCCGCGGGTCAAGCGGGTGCGGGTGCCGCTCGCCCGGCTGCCCCGCGCGGCGCACGGTTTCCGCATCGCCGTCGTCAGCGACGTCCACCTCGGCCCCATCCTCGGCCGCGCCCACACCCGGCGCGTCGTCCAGACCGTCAACCGCACCCAGCCCGACCTCATCGCCGTCGTGGGCGACCTCGTCGACGGCAGCGTCCACGACCTCGGCTCCGCCGCCGAACCCCTGCGGGAGCTGCGGGCCCGCCACGGCAGCTTCTTCGTCACCGGCAACCACGAGTACTTCTCCGGTGCCCAGCAGTGGGTCGACCACGTCCGCGAACTCGGCCTGGTCCCCCTGGAGAACGCCCGCCGCGAGCTGCCCCACTTCGACCTGGCCGGGGTCAACGACGTCCAGGGCGAGAAGGAGGGCAAGGGCCCCGATTTCCAGGCGGCGCTCGGCGACCGCGACCGCTCCCGCACCTCCGTGCTCCTCGCCCACCAGCCGGTCGTCATCCACGACGCCGTCCGCCACGGCGTCGACCTCCAGCTCTCCGGCCACACCCACGGCGGCCAGCTCTGGCCCGGCAACTACGTGGCCGAGCTCGCCAACCCCACCGTCGCGGGCCTGGAGCGCTACGGCGACACCCAGCTGTACGTGTCCCGGGGCGCGGGCGCCTGGGGGCCGCCGGTCCGCGTCGGGGCGCCGTCCGACATCACGGTCGTGGAACTCGCCTCATACCACACCTGAGCGTCGGCGACCGGGACAAAACGGGCCTTCCCGTGGCTGAAATTCCGTGATTGGGTGGCCGACGGTCGTCCGATAGTCGGATGGGAAGTTCAGATAGCGAGGGTTCAGCGCCATGGGGATGGGGTCTGCCCGCACGAAGGCCATCGGGGCCGTCCTGGTCCTCGCAGCGGCGGGCGGCGTGGCCGCCTGGCAGCTGCTGCCCCTGGGCGAGGGGGGCCACGGCGCGATCCGGGTCGGGACCACCGACGCCGTCTCCGCCCTGGACCCGGCCGGCGCCTACGACGCCGGTTCCTGGGCCCTGTACAGCAACGTCTTCCAGTCGCTCCTGACCATCAAGCCCGGCTCCGACACCCCGGTCCCGGACGCCGCGTCCTCCTGCGCCTTCGTCGGCCAGAAGCTGACCACCTACCGGTGCGATCTGCGCTCCGACCTCACCTTCGGCGACGGCGGCCGCCCGGTCACCGCCGAGGACGTCAAGTTCTCCTTCGACCGCATCAAGCAGATCAACTCCGACCAGGGCCCGGTGCCGCTCTTCAACACCCTGGAGTCGGTCAAGGCCGAGGGCCGCACCGTCACCTTCAACCTCACCGCCCCCGACGCCACCTTCCCCTTCAAGATCGCCACGGGCGCCGCGTCGATCGTGGACAAGGACCGCTACCCCGCCAAGGCGCTGCGCGCGGACGGCAAGGCCGACGGTACGGGCCCCTTCCTCCTGACCGGCTACAAGGCCGGCAAGACGGCCGAGCTCAAGCCGAACCCGGCGTACCACGGGCAGGCCAAGCCGGCCAAGACGGCGGTGACCGTCCGCTACTACAAGGACTCCGCCCAGCTGGACCAGGCATGGCGGGACCACCAGATCGAGGTCGCGCACCGCGACATGCCCCCGACGGTGCTCGCGGGCCTCAACCCGGGCCTGAAGGACACCCGCTACCAGACCTCCGGCGGCACGGAGACCCGTCACATCGTCTTCAACGTCCGCCCGGGGTCCGCGGTCCAGAAGCCGGCCGTCCGCCAGGCCATGGCCGCCGCGCTGGACCGCTCGAAGATCGCCGCCGACGTCTACAAGGGCACGGTCACCCCGCTCTACTCCCTCGTCCCGGCGGGCATCGCCGGACACAGCACGCCGTTCTTCGACACCTACCCCGCCCCCAACGGCACGGTCGCCCGCAAGCTCCTGAGCGACGCCGGGATCGCCACGCCGGTCTCCGTCACGCTCGGGGTCAACACCCGGGGGGCGAACCTGGCCGAGGCCGAGGAGATCAAGCGGCAGCTGGAGTCCACGGGGCTGTTCCAGCTGAACGTCAAGCCGGTGGAGGTGTGGGGGGACTTCCAGAAGGCGTACGCGGCGGGGGAGTTCGACGCCTACACCATCGGCTGGATCGCCGACTTCCCGGACGCGGACAACTTCCTCGCCCCGCTGGTCGGCAAGGACTCCAGCATGAACAACGGCTTCTCGGACAAGACCGTCGAGGACCTCATCACCCGTACCCAGTCCTTCCAGGACCGCGGCGAGGCGTCCAACGACTTCCATGAGCTCCAGCGGGTGGTCTCCCAGCAGATCCCGCTCCTGCCGATCTGGCAGAAGAAGGACTACGTCCTCTCCCGCGAGGCCGTCAGCGGCCTCCAGTACCTCTCCGACGGCACGGGCGTCTGGCGCCTGTGGGAACTCGACTGGCTGTAGGCCCCCGGCCCGGAGCCGTCCGCGCCGGCCCCCTCAGCCCTCCTCGGGCCGGGGGGCCGAGGCGCGTTTGGCGGGGCGGGAGACCGCCGTCTGGGCCATGCCCGGCAGGAAGTCCGCGAACAGTTCGTGCACCTCCCGCACCAGCGGGCGCAGCACCCGGAAGCGGGCCAGGACGATGCCCCGCGTGGTCAGCTGAGCCCCGCGCTCGGCGAGCTTGCGGCTCTTCTCGCTGTCCGGGGAGCGGTCGAAGACCCAGTACAGGACGAGCCCCATGTGCGAGAGCCACATCAACTCCGGCAGGACGTCCGCCAGCTCCGCCGGAACCTTGGTCTTCGCCCCGGAGAGCACCTCGCGGTGGATGCGGATGGCCGCCTGCCGCGCCGGCTCCGACTCCGGGGAGAAGGGGCTGAGCGGACTCTGCGGGTCCGCGGCGTTCTTGAAGAACTGCGAGGCGAACTCGTGGTACGGCGCCGCGATGTCGAGCCAGCTCGTCAGCACTCCGGCGAGCCGCTTCTGCAGATCGCCCTCCTCGTCCAGGATCGGCCGGACCGCCGCCTGGTGGGCCGCGCTGATCCGGTCGTAGAACCCCTGGACCAGGTGTTCCTTGGACTCGAAGTAGTAGTACGCGTTGCCGACCGAGACCCCCGCCTCCTTGGCGATGGCCCGCATGGTCGTCTTGTCGAACCCGCGCTCCTGGAACAGGCGGAGCGCGGTTTCGAGGATGAGCGTGCGGGTCTGCTCGCTCTTGGGAGCCTTCTGATCTGTCACGGTGTCCGACCCTATCGGTGCACCCTGTACGGCTCGCCACAGGCCGGTTCCCCCGGCCCCGGAGGGGACTGGACGCCCCGCACGCGCGAGGCCCCGTGCCCGGAAACGGAACCGGGTACGGGGCCTCGCGGCGTCACGGGGACGGGGATCAGAAGCGGCGCGTGATCAGCGCACGCTTGACCTCCTGGATCGCCTTCGTGACCTCGATGCCACGCGGGCACGCGTCCGTGCAGTTGAAGGTCGTGCGGCAGCGCCACACGCCGTCCTTGTCGTTCAGGATCTCCAGCCGCTGCTCGCCGGCCTCGTCACGCGAGTCGAAGATGAAGCGGTGGGCGTTGACGATCGCCGCCGGCCCGAAGTACTGGCCGTCGTTCCAGAACACCGGGCAGGACGAGGTGCACGCCGCGCAGAGGATGCACTTCGTGGTGTCGTCGAACCGCTCGCGGTCCTCGGCGGACTGCAGGCGCTCGCGCGTCGGCTCGTTGCCCGTGGTGACCAGGAACGGCATGACGTCCCGGTACGCCTGGAAGAAGGGCTCCATGTCGACCACGAGGTCCTTCATCACCGTCAGGCCCTTGATGGCCTCGACGGTGATCGGCTTCTCCGGGTTGATGTCCTTGATCAGCGTCTTGCAGGCGAGCCTGTTCTTGCCGTTGATCCGCATCGCGTCGGAGCCGCAGATGCCGTGCGCGCAGGAGCGACGGAAGGTCAGCGTGCCGTCGAGGTCCCACTTGATCTTGTGGAGACCGTCGAGCACGCGCTCCTTCGGGTCGATCTCGATTTGGAAGTCCTGCCACTCCGCCTCGGCCGAGACCTCGGGGTTGTAGCGGCGGATCCGGAACGTGACCGTGATGTACGGCGAGGCGGCGGCCGCCGCCTCCATCTTGTCCAGGGTCGGGGTGGCCATCAGTACTTACGCTCCATCGGCTGGTAGCGGGTGACGACGACGGGCTTGTAGTCCAGCCGGACGGAGTCCTTGCCGTCGGCGCCGACCTCGCGGTACGCCATGGTGTGGCGCATGAAGTTGACGTCGTCGCGGTTCGGGTAGTCCTCGCGGTAGTGACCGCCGCGGGACTCCTTGCGCGCCAGGGCGGACACGGCCATGACCTCGGCCAGGTCGAGCAGGTTGCCCAGCTCGATGGCCTCCAGCAGGTCCGTGTTGAACCGCTTGCCCTTGTCCTGGACGGACACGTTCTTGTAGCGCTCGCGCAGCTCCGCGATCTTCTCGACCGCGGTCTTGATGGTCTGCTCCGTACGGAACACCATCACGCACGCGTCCATCGTCTCCTGGAGCTCCAGGCGCAGGTCGGCGACCCGCTCCGTGCCCGTGGAGTTGCGCAGGTGCTCGACCAGGTCGGCGACCTGCTGCGCCGGGTTCTCCGGCAGCTCGACGTAGTCGTTCTCGGCGGCGTACTTCGCCGCGGCGATGCCGGAGCGCTTGCCGAAGACGTTGATGTCGAGCAGCGAGTTGGTGCCCAGACGGTTGGCGCCGTGCACCGACACGCACGCGACCTCGCCGGCCGCGTACAGGCCGGGGACGACGGTGGTGTTGTCCGCCAGGACCTCACCCTCGACGTTGGTCGGGATGCCGCCCATGGCGTAGTGCGCGGTGGGCTGGATCGGGATCGGGTCCGTGTACGGCTCGATACCGAGGTAGGTGCGCGCGAACTCCGTGATGTCCGGGAGCTTCGCGTCCAGCTGCTCCGGCGGGAGGTGCGTCAGGTCCAGGTACACGTGGTCACCGGCCGGACCGCAGCCGCGGCCCTCGCGGATCTCGGTGTAGATGGAGCGCGAGACGACGTCACGGGACGCGAGGTCCTTCATGACCGGCGCGTACTTCTCCATGAAGCGCTCGCCGTCCTTGTTGCGGAGGATGCCGCCCTCACCACGGGCGCCCTCCGTCAGCAGGATGCCCATGCGCCAGATGCCCGTCGGGTGGAACTGGAAGAACTCCATGTCCTCCAGCGGCAGACCCCGGCGGTAGCAGGCCGCCTGGCCGTCACCGGTCAGGGTGTGCGCGTTGGAGGTCACCTTGAAGAACTTGCCGGTGCCGCCCGAGGCGTAGATCACGGACTTCGCCTGGAAGACGTGGATCTCACCGGTGGCGAGCTCGTACGCGACGACGCCCGCGGACTTCTTCACCCCGTCGACCTCGACCAGCAGCTGGTCCAGGACGTAGAACTCGTTGAAGAACTCCACGCCCTCCTTGACGCAGTTCTGGTACAGCGTCTGGAGGATCATGTGACCGGTGCGGTCCGCGGCGTAGCAGGACCGGCGGACCGGCGCCTCGCCGTGGTTGCGGGAGTGACCGCCGAAGCGGCGCTGGTCGATGGTGCCGTCCGGGGTGCGGTTGAACGGCAGGCCCATCTTCTCCAGGTCGAGGACCGCGTCGATGGCCTCCTTCGCCAGGATCTCGGCGGCGTCCTGGTCGACCAGGTAGTCACCGCCCTTGACCGTGTCGAAGGTGTGCCACTCCCAGTTGTCGTCCTCCACGTTGGCCAGCGCGGCGGCCATGCCGCCCTGCGCGGCGCCCGTGTGGGAGCGGGTGGGGTAGAGCTTCGTCAGCACCGCGGTGCGGCTGCGCTTCGTCGCCTCGATGGCGGCGCGCATGCCCGCGCCACCGGCGCCGACGATGACGGTGTCGTACTTGTGGATCTTCATTGGATTCGCCTCAGCCCCGTTGCCTAGCGGATGTTCGGGTCGAAGGTGAAGATCACCAGCGTGCCCAGAAGGATGGTGAACACCGTGGCGGTGTAGAGCAGGCCCTTCAGCCACAGCCGCGTGCCGGCGCGCTCCGCGTAGTCGTTGATGACGGTACGCAGGCCGTTGGCGCCGTGCAGCATGGCCAGCCACAGCATCAGCAGGTCCCAGACCTGCCAGAACGGGGAAGCCCAGCGGCCGGCCACGAACGCGAAGCCGACCTTGGAGACGCCGCCGTCCAGCACCAGCTGGATCAGGAGGTGGCCGATGACCAGGACGACCAGCACGATGCCCGAGAGGCGCATGAAGAGCCATGCGGCCATCTCGAAGTTGCCGCGGGTCGAGCGCGGGGTCTTGCCGGTCCGCTTGCGCGGGGCCTCGATGTAGGGCGCCGGGTTGTCGGTGTCGTAGAGGGACACGCCCTCGACGGAGCCGATCGCCTGGGCGGAAGAAGTGTCAGAAGACATGCGTGTCACTCCCCGAACAGAACGCGGTAGGCGTGGCCGAGGACCGGGTAGACGGCGCCGGCCATCAGCACGATCCAGACGCCCACGACGGTCCAGAGCATCTGCTTCTGGTAGCGGGGGCCCTTGGACCAGAAGTCCACGGCGATCACACGAAGACCGTTGAGCGCGTGGAAGAGGATGGCGGCGACGAGGCCGTACTCCAGCAGCGCGACGATCGGGGTCTTGTAGGTAGACACGACATCGTCGTACGCCTCAGGGGAGACGCGGACGAGTGCGGTGTCGAGGACGTGTACGAACAGGAAGAAGAAAATGAGGACGCCGGTGACTCGATGAGCCACCCAGGACCACATTCCTTCCCGGCCGCGGTACAACGTTCCAGCCGGCACGGAAAACCCTCCGGAAGCGGGGCGGGGGCCAGCCGGCTTCTTTGTCGGTCGGGCCCGGCCGGGTACGGTCCACCGGCCCCGGACATCGTAGCGACGCTTTGTCGGTTCCCTCGCCCGGGGTCCACTGGTGTGATCAAACAGGCACGGACGGCCTACCCCGCAGGGGCGAATCGCCCCGAATCGGCCGCCGGGAGTCCGTCGTCGGGGCCCAGGGGGCCGGTTCCCGCCAATCGGTCGAGCAGACGCAGCAGCCGGGAGCGGGCGACCATCCTCAGTTCGTCGGCCGCGATCGAGCGCTCCTCGTCGATCTCGTGACCCAGCCTCCGGCGGATCGCGGCCAGCAGCTGGCTGATCTGCTCCTCCGGCGGATGCCCGTCCAGGCACACCACGAAGGCGTGCCCGAAGGTGCGCTCGTACTCCGCCCGGGCCGCGTCCAACGCCACCAGCGCGGCGTAGGGGGCGCCGTGGCCCAGCTCCGCCGAGGACTCCCGGGCCAGCGCCTGCGTGAGGTCGGCCTGGGACAGGTCGTACGCCGCCTCGTCGGCCGCCGCCAGCAGGGAGGCGCAGTCCGGGTAGGGGCGGTGTTCGGCCACCCGCTGCGCCCAGCGCTCGCTGCCGCAGCAGCGCAGCAGGGCCGCGCGGGCATGCTCGGGCGGCAGCGAGTTGAACCGCGCCAGCCCGGCGCCCGGAGTGGAGACCGGGCCGCGGACCTGTGCCGGAAGGGGGCTGGACAGCGGAGTTCTCCTCGGGGGCGGCGTGGGTGTAGCGCCACGCTAGCGATCCGGGAGAGGGGGTGGGGTATGCAGAGGGGGAATTCCCACGGAAGTGAAACCGAAAGGATGACACCCGGGCCGGTGTGAACCGGCCGAAGTGAGGGGAGGGCGACCGAGGCCGCCACCCCCCACAGGAGAGGCCCCGGCCGCCGTCCGATACGGGCTCGTGCGACAAGCCCGTATCTGTGTCAGCGTCCGGAGTGCGTTTTCTGTCACACCTCGCTCCGCGCAGGGTTGGTTGCTGGTTGTACAACGCGTGGACGAGAGGTGTGTGAAGGCCGTAACGTGCGGATTTGCGCCACACGTACAGGACGTCGAACGGGTTGGGGACTTTGCTGGGGGACGACGCGGAGCTGACCGCCGCGGTGCTCGCGGCACAGGACGGCGACGAGAGCGCGTTCCGGACTGTGTACCGCACTGTGCACCCGCGCCTGCTCGGATACGTACGGACGCTCGTCGGGGACGGCGACGCGGAAGACGTGACCTCCGAGGCATGGCTGCAGATCGCCCGCGACCTCGACTCGTTCACCGGAGACGCCGACCGCTTCCGCGGCTGGGCGGCCCGCATCGCCCGTAACCGGGCCCTGGACCACATCCGGATGCGCGGCCGCCGGCCCGCCGTCGGCGGCGACGAGACCGAGCTGACCGGGCGGGCCGCTGACTCCGACACCTACGGCGAGGCCATGGAGGCCCTGTCCACGGGCCGCACCATGGCGCTCATCGCGCAGCTCCCGCAGGACCAGGCCGAGGCCGTCGTCCTGCGGGTGGTCGTCGGCCTCGACGCCAAGACGGCGGCCGAGACCCTGGGCAAGCGGCCCGGCGCGGTCCGCACGGCGGCCCACCGCGGGCTGAAGAAGCTCGCCGAACTGCTCGGGGCCGAGGCCGGGGCCGCCGAGGCGGCCGAGGTGCGCGGGCGGGTCGGCCATAATGCCCCAGACCCGGTGCGGGACCGGGACCTCGACGCCGTACCGGCGCAGCGGGCGCGGGCCCTCGTCGAACAAACCGGTGTGACGCATTCACGTTGGCGGACGCAGAAGGACATGTGATGGCCGACGAGCACAAGGGGTGGCTGGACGCAGCCACGGCGGAAGAGCTGCTGCGCGGCCGGGCCGCCGGCCCGGCCGGGCCGGGCGCCCACCCGCGCGCCGGCGCCGAGGCCGCCCGCCTGCGCGCCGCCCTCGACGCCCTGACCCCGCCCTCCGCGGCCCCCGGCGAGCTGCCGGGCGAGGCCGAGGCCGTGGCGGCGTTCCGTGCTGCGCACGGGGCGCGGGCCGCCTCGGCGGCGGACGCCGCGCCGGGCACCCGGGCTGGCCGGGGCGCGGTCCCGGACGAGCCGCTCATCGCTCTGGCCCCCGCCCCCGTCGTACGGATCCCCGCGCAGCGGCGTTTCGGTACCCCGGCGCGGTTCGGGCTGGCGGCCGCGCTGGCCGGGGTCGCGGTCGGCGGGATCGCCGCCGTCGCCGGCAGCGGGCTGCTGGACGGGGCCGTCCGCCTCACCGCGGGCCCGGCGCCGGCCGTGTCGGTCAGCGCCGACCCGGACCGCACGCCCGCCGGGGAGTCGTCCGGCCCCAGCACCATGCCGCAGCTGCGGCCCACCCCGGAGGGCGGTGGCGGCACCGTCCCGCCCGGCCCCGGCTTCTCGCTGTCGCCGGACGGGCGCTCCCGCGTCCCGGACCCCGGCCAGTCGCTGCCGCCCGGCGCGGTGACCACCCCGGACACCCCGGGCGGTGGCACGGCGGGCACGGACGGCGGCACCCGCAACACCTTCACCGACCGGAACGACGGCAACGCCGACGGCACCGGCGCAGCGGAGAAGGACCGCGACGGGCAGGGCAAGAACCGCCCGGAGGAACTGTGCCGGGACCACCTCGCGAACAAGCTGGGCGAGGACCGCAAGCAGTACCTCGCCCGGATCGCCGGCGGCTCCGCCAAGGTGTCCCGCTTCTGCGCCACCTTGCTGGACGCCCCCCGCTCGGGCACCCCGCAGAGCGGCACCGGAGGCCCGGGGGGCGTCGTCGCCCCCTCGCCGACCGTGAACCCGGGCGGCCCGCTGGGGTTCCGTACCCGCTGACCGGAGCCGTGCAGAAACGCTTCCTCAGAAGCCCGCACGGCAGCCAGTAACACTTTTCGACCCGTCGGCGCAGTACAGAACGAGCCGACTGGTCATCGGCCGCGCAAGAGCCGGGGTTCCCCCCGTACCTCTGGGCTCTGCGCACACGGCGCGGGCGGGGCACGTTCCCCCGGCCCTGCCCGCGCCCTCCCTCTTCCCCCGGCCGTTCGGTCGACCGAATCACCTCACCAGTAGACGACGACCTTGTCGCCGACCTTCACCTGGTCGAACAGCGCCGACAGCTTCGCCTTGTCCCGGACGTTCACACAGCCGTGCGAGGCGCCCGCGTAGCCCCGGGCCGCGAAGTCGGCCGAGTAGTGCACCGCCTGGCCCTGACTGAAGAACATCGAGTACGGCATCGGCGTGTGGTAGATCGTCGACGTCCACTCGCGGGCCTTCCACTCCACCTGGAACTGGCCCTCACGGGTCGGCGTGTTCTCCGAGCCGAAGCGCACGTCCATGGACGAGACCACCTTGCCGTCGATCATCCAGGCCAGCGTGCGGCTCTCCTTGCTGATGCACAGCACCCGGCCCTGCATGCACCGCGGGTCCGGGGCGGCCACCTCGTTGGTGGTCGGCGGCTGCAGCTCCTCCTGCGTGGGCTTCCTGCTCAGCTCCTGGACCTTGTGCCAGGTGGCCTCGTCCACCGCACCGCTCGGACCGAGCCCGTGCCGCTCCTGGAAGGTCTTCACCGCGGCCGTGGTCTTCGACCCGTAGAACCCGGTCGGCGCCGCCGACATCAGCTTCAGCTGCCGCAGCCGGGCCTGGAGCTCCCGCACCTGCTCGCTCTCGTCACCGTTGGCCATGACCGGCTTCACGCCGGGCGCCCGGGACGCCGGCGGCGCCTGCGAGGGCGCGGCGGACGGGGACGAGGACTGCGTGGGCGTGGGCGCGGGGGAGGAGGCTCCCGGCTTGTCGTCCTGCCCGCCCGGCCCGGACGGCGAGGCCGAGGAGGGAACCCCCGGCGCGGCGGGCGCGGCCGGCCCCGCACCGGAATGCTGCGGCCCGCACCCGACCGCGGCCAGCGCGACGGCGCCGGCCAGCCCGAGCGTGCGGAGTATGACTTTCTGTCGGTGCATCGCGGATCCCCCGGATTCGACGTCGTATAGCTAGGTGATGCCTCACGGGCGTGGACAGTTGCGGACGAACTCCATCTGTTGCGCCATTGTGACCAGCGGTCGTCGCGGGCACGGTGGTATCCGGCCCCCAGGCCGGTCGGCTCCACGGACACGGAGGTCCACGGCATGGTCCGTCCCACGGCCCGCAGTGAGAGCGGTATTCCCATCGAACCCGTCTACGGGCCCGGGGACCTGGCGGGATGGGATCCGGAGGTCAGTCTCGGGGCGCCGGGGGAGTATCCGTATACCCGCGGTATCCATCCCGCGATGTACACGGCCCGGCCCTGGACCATGCGCCAGTACGCGGGCTTCGGGACCGCCGCCGAGTCCAACGCCCGCTACCGCCGGCTCATCGAGGGCGGCGGGACTGGGCTGTCCGTGGCCTTCGACCTGCCGACCCAGATGGGACACGACTCCGACGCCCCCCTGGCCGCCGGGGAGGTCGGCAAGGTCGGGGTCGCCGTGGACTCCGTCGAGGACATGCGGGTCCTCCTCGACGGCATCCCCCTCGACCGGGTCTCCACCTCCATGACGATCAACGCCCCGGCCGCCCCCCTGCTGCTGATGTACGAGCTGGTCGCCGAGGAGCGGGGCATCGCGGGCGCGCAGCTGGCGGGCACGGTCCAGAACGACATCCTCAAGGAGTACATCGCGCGCGGTACGTACATCTTCCCGCCCGGCCCCTCCCTGCGGCTGACCGCCGACACCTTCCGCTACTGCCGGGCCGGGCTGCCGAAGTGGAACACCATCTCCGTCTCCGGCTACCACATGGCCGAGGCGGGGGCCTCGCCCGTGCAGGAGATCGCCTTCACCCTCGCCGACGCCATCGCGTACGTCCGTACCGCCCTCGCCGCCGGGATGGCCGTGGACGAGTTCGCACCCCGCCTGTCCTTCTTCTTCGTCGCCCGCACCACCCTCCTGGAGGAGGTGGCCAAGTTCCGGGCGGCCCGCCGGATCTGGGCCCGCGTCATGCGCGAGGAGTTCGGGGCCAAGGACCCCCGGTCGCTGATGCTGCGCTTCCACACCCAGACCGCCGGGGTCCAGCTGACGGCGCAGCAGCCCGAGCTGAACCTCGTACGGGTGGGCGTGCAGGCGCTGGCCGCGGTGCTCGGCGGAACCCAGTCGCTGCACACCAACTCCTTCGACGAGGCCATCGCCCTGCCCACGGAGAAGGCGGCCGGGCTGGCGCTGCGGACCCAGCAGGTGCTCGCGTACGAGACGGACGTGCCGCACACCGCCGACCCCTTCGCCGGGTCCTACGCCGTGGAGCGGATGACCGACGAGGTGGAGGCGGCCGCCCTGGACCTGATGCGGCGGGTCGAGGAGCTCGGCGGGGCGGTCGCGGCGATCGAGGCGGGCTTCCAGAAGGAGGAGATCGAGGCCAACGCCTACCGGATCGCCCGGGAGCAGGAGGCCGGGGCGCGCGTCGTCGTCGGGGTCAACCGCTTCGCGGCGGAGCGCGAGGAACGGTACGAGCCGCTGCGCGTCGACCCCGAGGTCGAGGCCCGCCAGTGCGAGGCGCTGGCCCGGCTGCGGGCCGGGCGGGATGCGGAGGCGGTGCGCTCGACGCTGGAGGAGCTGCGGGAGGCGGCCGCCGGGACGGAGGAGAACGTGCTGCACCCGATGAAGGAGGCGCTGCGGGCGCGGGCCACGGTGGGGGAGGTGTGCGGGGTGCTGCGGGAGGTCTGGGGGACGTACGAGCCGGGCGGTCCCGCATCCTGAAACCCACTGGCGTGACAGGTGCGTCCCTATGGGACACTCCTGCGCATGCTGGGTGTGACAGATCTTCCTACTTATCTCGCCGCCGTCGTGCTGATCGTCCTGCTGCCGGGGCCGAACTCGCTCTACGTGCTCTCCGTCGCCTCCCGCCAGGGGGTGAAGCGGGGCTACCAGGCCGCCTGCGGGGTGTTCACCGGGGACACCGTGCTCATGGTGCTCGCGGCCGTCGGCGCGGGCGCGCTGCTCAAGGCGAGCCCGGTGCTGTTCACCGTGGTCAAGGTGCTCGGCGCCGGTTACCTCGGCTGGCTGGCCGTGGGCATGATGCGGGCCGCGTGGGGCATGTGGCGGGCGCGCCGGACGCGGGACGAGGAGCCGGAGCCGGCCGGCTCGCAGGCGGCGGGCGCGGCCGAGCGGCCGTACCGCAGGGCGCTGGTGGTGAGCCTGCTCAACCCGAAGGCGATCTTGTTCCTGCTGTCGTTCTTCGTGCAGTTCGTGGACCCCGGCTACGGCTACCCCGCGCTGTCGTTCCTGCTGCTCGGGACCGTCTCCCAGCTGGTCAGCTTCGTCTACCTGTCCACCCTGATCTTCACCGGGACCCGGCTGTCGGCCGCCTTCCGGCGCCGCAAGCGGCTCTCGGCGGGGGCGACCTCGGCGGCGGGCGTGATCTTCCTCGGCTTCGCCGCCAAGCTGGCCGTCAGCTGAGGACCCGGGCCGGTCTCAGAAGCGGGCGCCCAGCCGGCCCAGCCGCCTGCGCAGCCGGTGCGCCGCCCTCCGCACCGCGCGGTGGCGGGGCAGGAACGCCAGCCGTCGCGGGATCCCGCCCGGCAGTCCCAGCACGGTCAGCCGGCGGCGGCCGAAGTAGCGCCGGGTGTACGGGTCCAGGTGCCGGGCCAGGTACGCCTCGGCCCGGGCGCGGCGGTCCGGCAGGATCCGGGGCTGCATGGTGAAGCCCACCGCCGAGACCAGCCCCGGCAGATCGGCGGGCGGATCCCGCGGCGGCCCGTCCAGGTCCGGGACCAGCGCGTCCACCAGCGTCAGCGGCACCCGGTTGCTGTTCTGGTACGGGGACAGCCGCTCCAGCAGGGCCCCGGTGCCGGTCCGCGCCACCGGGATCCCGTACAGGGTCCGGGCGGTCATCAGGCCCGTCGAGAAGCAGCCCACCACCAGCGCCGGGCGCAGCCGCTGGTACAGGGTCTCGGCCGGCACGGGCGCGTCCAGCACCGTCAGCCGGGCGCCGAGCCGGCCGGCCTCCGCTGCGGCCCGCCGCCAGTACGCGGCCGGGGCGCTCGGGTGCGGTTTGAACACCAGGTCCCGGTGGCCCCATTCGTAGGCCCCGCGCACCATCGCGGCGTGCAGTTCCTCTTCCTCGACCGGGGACATCAGCTCCAGCGCCGACAGGTACTGGCCCAGCAGCAGGGCGGGCGGCTCCTCCCCGGCGGGGACCGGGAGGGGGCCGGCCTGGTCGGCCAGCTCCGCGAAGACCTTCAAGGCGGCCGGCGCCGGGATCAGCTCCGCCCGCACCCCGAACTCGGTCAGCAGCAGCGGCTCCAGGCCCGGGACGAGGTCCGGGTGCAGCACCCGCCGCACCCGCATCCCGATCTGCGGGTCGAGCCGGAAGCGGGTGGGCCCGTACGACATGAGCCCGTCGGCGTAGACGTCGACGGCGGCGCCGGGGAACAGCCGGCACAGGCTCTGCGCCGGCGGCACCTGGAGGGACTCCACGACCAGTTCGACGCGGTCCTCGCCCAGCCCCCACAGCCGCCGCAGCTGCCGCTCCCACAGCGGGACGTCCTCCGGGCGCGGCGCCCAGGTGCCGGGGTGCTGCGGGGCGAGGACGGCGTTCCAGTCGAGCACCTCGTCGAAGCGGGTGCGCAGGGCGGCGAAGCCGGGCATCGCGTCGAGGCCGGGGGTGACCTCGGGGGCGGGGGAGTGGTTGCTGGTGAGCAGGATCCGCCGGTGCGCGGGCGGGAAGCAGCCGGCGTCGAGGGCGGCGGCGAGGGTGGCCGTGCCGTAGAGGGTGGAGGCGAGGAAGAGCTGGGTGACGTTCACGCGGCGGCCCCGGCAGCCGGGGCGGCGGGCGCTTTGCGGCGGAGCCTGCGCAGGAGGGCGGAGCGCTCGGCGTCCATCGAGTCCAGGGCCGAGTCCAGGGCCGTGCGGGGCATTCGGGCGAGCGCGTCCGCGCTCATCGAACGGAGTTTTCTCGCCACGGCCGGTTCGAACCTTTCGATCGAGCCGATATGGTGCGCGATAATTGCGCAATACGTTCGGACCGCTTTGGGGATCAGGAGTTCGGATTCCCGGTCGGCCGCCGTGTCCGCGAGGACCTGGTCGAATGCCCGGATGAAATCGAGCTGGCGCTCGTCCCCGGTCTGCGTCAGCGAGGTGGAAATACCCCGCCGGTAGAACACCCCCGGCAGGCCGACCGCGGCGAACGAGCGCGCCTGTCGGTGCAGCCGCCAGATCCACGGCCGGTCCTCCGCCGTGCGCAGCCCGTCGGTGAAGTGCAGCAGCCCCCGGTCCAGCAGCCGCCGGTGGTACATGCCGGCCCAGGCGTACGGATAGTCCACCGCGGTGGACCGCGAGGCGGGCAGGATCCCGGCGCGCGGATCGGCCACCACCGACTCCGGCCCGTACGGCACCCGCTGCACGGTCCGCGTCCGGCCCTCCACCCGCACGTGGTCGGTCCGCACGAAGTCGCAGCCCAGGGCCTCGATGGCGGCCAGCGTGCGGGTCAGGTGGCCCGGCGCCAGCCAGTCGTCGCCGTCCAGGAAGGCGATGTAGAGCCCGCGGGCCGCGTCCAGCCCGGTGTTGCGGGCGGTCGCCAGCCCGCCGTTGCGCTCCCGTCTGAGCAGCACCGCCCCCGGCAGGGTCGCCGCGGCGCGCTCCAGCAGGGCGGGCGTCCCGTCCGTGGAGCGGTCGTCGACGAGCAGGAACTCGACGTCCTCGCGGGCGTTGAGTTCGAGGCTGCGCAGGGCATCCGGTGCGTAGGTCCGCACGTTGTAGAACGGCACGACCACAGAGAGCTTCAGCACCCGCGAGACCTTAGGCGTCCCGTCCGGCATTCGCCGTGGACCCGGTGCGTATTCCGTGTGAACGACGCGGGGCGGTCGCGTTAACCCGTCCGCTTTCGCATGTGGCCGACGGCTTGTTAACCCACCGTTGTGCGGTCGTTGGGCCGGTCGGCGGAAATGCGGAATAACTTCTGCCGGGTGCCAGTGCCACTCAGCAGAAGCCGGGCCGATCAACGGATCGCCGTACTCGCCGATTCCGACACACGCTGGAAATGGGGCGCGCTCACGGCCCGCCGCCTCGACGCCTCCCGCGTCACCGGGTACCTCCTGCGCGGGCGGGCCACCCCCACCGTCCGCCAGCTCGGCGAGGCGGGGGTGGGGGCGGACGCCGCGCCGGTGGAGGTGACCTGCGCGGAGTTCCTCGCGGAGCTCGGGCGCGAACGGTACGACGTGGTCGTCCTCGCCCTCGTCGGCGGGGCCGTCCAGGCCGTCCTGCACGGGGCCCGCGCGCTGTGGCCCCAGCCCTCGCGGCGGCCGGTGTTCGTCACCGGGTACGTGGGCGTGGTCTACGAGAAGCTCGCCGACGGGCTGCTGCTGCGGCACGGCGCCGACGTGGTCCTCGCCAACTCCCGCCACGACGCCGAACGCTTCCGCGCCGTCTACGAGGGCGCGGGCGCCGACCCGCGGGCCGTCACCGAGACCGCCCTGCCGTTCCTGGACGGGGCCCGGTACGGGGGCGCGGAGGGCCGCACCCGGCGGGTGGTCTTCGCGGTGCAGCCGTCGGTGCCCGAAAGCCGCGCCGACCGCCTCTACCTGCTGGGCCGGGCCGCCGGGCACGCCCGGCTGCACCCGGACCGCGAGGTGCTGGTCAAACTGCGCAGCCGGCCGGGGGAGCACACCACGCACCTGGAGGAACACCCCTACCAGCGCCTGGCCGACCACCTCCCCGGCGGCCTCCCGGCCAACTGCCGCCTGGTCTACGGCCACATGGGCGAGGTCCTCGACGACACCGACCTCCTGGTCACGGTCTCCTCGACGGCGGCCCTGGAATCCCTCCACCGGGGCATCCCCACCGCCGTCCTGACCGACCTCGGCATCCGCGAATCGCTGGGCAACCAGCACTTCCTCGGCTCGGGCTGCCTCACCTCCTGGACCCGCCTGGACCAGGGCCACCTCCCCCGGCCCAGCCCCGCCTGGCAGAGCGCCCACGGCGTCCGCCCCGCCGCCGGCCCGTACGCCGCCGATCGCTACGCCGCCGATCCCTACGCCGCCGCCCGGGAGCGGGTCGCGCGGCTGCTGGCGCAGGAGGAGCTCGCGCCCGTGGCGCCGTACTACACCCTCGACACCGCCCCCGGATACCTGCCCGGGATCCTCGCCCGCCAGCACCTCGCCCCCGACGGGACCCCGCTGCCGGGGGCCCTGCGGGGCGGGGGCGGCGAGTCGGCGGCCCGCCGGTGGGCGCGGGAGCGGCTGCGCGAGGCCGCGCGGGGCGCCTACCGGCACGGGGTGCAGCGCGTGGCCCCCGTGATCCGCCGGCTGGGCGAGCTGTGAACGCCCCGGCCACCCCGGCCACCCCGTCCCAGCCCGGCCACCCCACCCACCTCAGCGAAGGACACCCGACGTCATGACCGTCGCTCCGTTCAACCCCCGCCTGCGCAGCCTCGGCCCACGGATCGCCGGCCCCGGCCGGCCGGTCTACGTCGTCGGCGAGATCGGCATCAACCACAACGGCGACCTCGGCACCGCCTTCGCCCTCATCGACGCCGCCGCCGACGCGGGCTGCGACGCCGTGAAGTTCCAGAAGCGCACCCCCGAGCTCTGCACCCCCCGCGACCAGTGGGACGTCGAACGCGACACCCCCTGGGGCCGCATGACCTACATCGACTACCGCCACCGCGTCGAGTTCGGCGAGGCGGAGTACCGGGCCATCGACGGGCACTGCGCCCAGCGCGGCATCGACTGGTTCGCCTCCCCCTGGGACACCGAGGCCGTCGCCTTCCTGGAGAAGTTCGGCCCGCCCGCCCACAAGGTGGCCTCCGCCTGCCTCACCGACGACGAGCTGCTGCGCGCCCTGCGCGCCACCGGCCGCACCGTCGTCCTGTCCACCGGCATGTCCACCCCGAGGCAGATCCGGCACGCCGTCGAGGTGCTCGGCAGCGACAGCATCCTGCTCTGCCACGCCACCTCCACCTACCCGGCCAAGGCGGAGGAGCTCAACCTGAGGGTGATCAACACCCTCCAGGAGGAGTACCCCAACGTCCCCGTCGGCTACTCCGGCCACGAGACGGGCCTGCAGACCACCCTGGCCGCCGTCGCCCTCGGCGCCGTCTTCGTCGAGCGGCACATCACCCTCGACCGGGCCATGTGGGGTTCCGACCAGGCCGCCTCCGTCGAGCCCGGCGGCCTCGCCCGCCTCGTGCGCGACATCCGCACCATCGAGACCGCCCTCGGCGACGGCGTCAAGAAGGTCTACGACTCCGAGCTCGGCCCCATGAAGAAGCTCCGCCGCGTCCAGGGCACCGTCCCCGCCCAGGCACCCGCCGCCTCCTGACCCCCACCAGAGCGGAGTACGCCGTGAACCCCTCAGCCCTCACCCTGGCCCTCGTGGAGAGCCCGGTCCAGCTCCTCAACGTGCTGGAGTGGGCGCACGCGCGGGGCGGGGCCGGCCCCCGGCTGAGCGCCGTCCCCCGCCAGCCCGGCCCCGGCCGGACCGCCGCCGACGCCGGTGAACTGCACATCGTCGTCCTCCCCCCGACCGACCCCATGTCCCGCGGCCAGCTCCGCCGGGTCGCCGGGATCGCCCGGGACGAGGGCCACACCGTGCGGTGGCAGGAGGCCCGCGGCGGCTCCGGCTCGCCCCTGGGCGCCCTGGCCGCCCTCGCCCCCGCCGTACGCCGCGCGCAGCGGATCGTGATCGGCGACCCCTTCTCCCGCTTCCTCCAGCTGCTCCTGGTCCCCGCCCGGCCCGCCGAGCTGGTCGTGGTGGACGACGGCACCGCCACCCTGGAGTTCGTCGCGCAGCTCGGCCGGGGCGAGCGGCTGCGCCGCTGGCACCGCACCGGCGGCGGGCTCGCGTCCCGGGCGCGGGAGCTCGCGTACGCCCCGGTGTCGGGCACCGCGCGGCGCCGGCTGACCCCGCGCGAGGGGCGGCGCACCGTCGAGCTGTTCACCTCGATGCCGCTCACCCCGCCGCCCGGGGCCCGGCTGCGGGTCAACGACTTCGCCTGGACCCGGGCCCGCTTCGGCCCGCCCCGCCTGACCAGGGGCACCGACCTGGTCGGCACCTCCCTGGTGGAGACCGGGGTGGTCGACCCCTTCCACTACCTGGACGCCGTGCGCGCCCTGGCCCGGGAGCACGGGGTGACCCGCTACTTCGCGCACCGCCGGGAGTCCCCGGAGAAGCTGCGCGCGCTGAGCGAGGCGACCGGGCTGGAGATCGTCCGCCCGGACCTGCCGCTGGAGCTGATCGCCCGCAAGGGCCCCATCGGCCGTACCGTCGTCAGCTTTCCGTCCACCGTTGTCCACACCCTGCCCTACGCGCTCACCGGCACCGGCGTGACCGTCGCCGTCTGCGGGATCGACCCCGCCTGGCTCACCGCCACCGCTTCGCCCAGGGCCCGCGGCTTCCTCGCCGGGGTCGGCGACACCGCCCGCGATGTGCGCAGACTCCCCCTCCGGACCGCCCCCGCGGCCGGATGAGCGCGCGAGTTTACCCCCGGGCGCATACGCTCATGCGTCCAGAGGCCGCTTTTCTTTCCCCTAACGGCATGAATTTCTGGTGATCTCCAGACAGTTGACCCATCCGTGCGCCTACCCTTAAACGGGTGAACCAGTTGATGTCCCGCGAGTCCCTGCCCGCCCTGCCCGGCAAGCCCGACCGGCCCGAGCTGCCCGGCAAGCTTCCGGATCACCTGCGTGCCGAACTGATCGCCTTCCGTCGCGACCTTCACATGCACCCCGAGCTAGGCCACCAGGAGTTCCGCACCACCGCGGCGATCAAGGCGCGGCTGGAGAAGGCGGGGCTGCGACCACGGGTGCTGAAGTCCGGGACCGGCCTGATCTGCGACGTCGGCACCTGGGACGGGGGGCGGCCGATGCTGGCCCTGCGCGCGGACATCGACGCCCTGCCCATCCCGGACGCCAAGACGCACGTCCCGTACCGCTCCACCGTCCCGGACCGCGCCCACGCCTGCGGGCACGACGTGCACACCTCCGTGGTCCTCGGCACCGGCCTGGTGCTCGCCGAACTCGACCGCCAGGGCCTGCTCCCGCGCCCGGTGCGGCTGCTGTTCCAGCCCGCCGAGGAGGTGCTGCCGGGCGGGGCCACCGAGGCGATCGACTCCGGGGTGCTGGAGGGCGTCGGCCAGATCATCGCGGTGCACTGCGACCCGCGCGTGGACGCCGGGCGGATCGGGCTGCGGGCGGGCCCGATCACCTCGGCCTGCGACCGGCTGGAAATCACCCTGTCGGGCCCCGGCGGCCACACCGCCCGCCCGCACCTGACCACCGACATGGTCACCGCCGCCGCCCGGGTCGCCGTGGACGTCCCGGCCCTGCTGGCCCGCCGGATGGACGCCCGCTCGGGCATGTCCGTCACCTGGGGCAGGATCGAGTCCGGGCACGCCTGCAACGTCATCCCGATGCACGCCGAGCTGTCCGGCACGGTCCGCTGCCTGGACCTCAACGCCTGGCACGAGGCCCCGGACGCGATCCACGCCGCCGTGGACGAGGTCGCGACGATGCACGGCGCCAAGTTCGAGATCAACCACGTGCGCGGGGTGCCGCCCGTGGTCAACGACCCCGTGGTCGCCGAGCTGCTCCGGGAGGCCATGGCGGCCCGGCGCGGCCCCGAGTCGGTCGAGGACACCGAGCAGAGCCTGGGCGGCGAGGACTTCTCCTGGTACCTGGAGCACGTCCCCGGAGCCATGGCCCGCCTCGGCGTCCGCAAGCCCGGCGACACCGCCAAGCGGGACCTGCACCGGGGCGACTTCGACGTGGACGAGTCCGCAATCGGGGTCGGCGTCGAGTTCTTCACCGCCGCCGCCCTGCTCGACGGACGCCGCACAAGGCCGGTCAACTAAAAGATCAAGCAAAGTTCCGTACAACATCCGGCGGCCGGCCGCCGGAGCTGTCCAGCCCTTGGTACACAAGGGCTGGACGCCCACCCCGTTACTGATCGGTCACTGTCCGGTTCGCGACGATCCGATAACGACTCATGAACGGGCCTTTAACTGACATCTACGCGCGTTACGATCGCCGCGAAACCAGCGCCGGTCGTGGCGCTTCGGTCAGGTTTTGAAGGAGCCTCCCCTTGCGCCGGATCACCAGGATCGCCACCGTGGGCATCGCGTCCGCGGCGCTGGCCCTCTCGGCCACCGCCTGTGGCGGAAAGAAGTCCTCGGACGCCTCGTCCTCCTCGTCCTCCGAGACGAAGAGCGCCAGCGCCGCCATCGCGTACGACGTCGGCGGCCGCGGCGACCAGTCGTTCAACGACGCCGCCTACGCGGGCCTGGAGAAGGCCGAGAAGGACCTCAAGATCAAGACGGCCGAGGCGGAGCCCACCGAGGGCGAGAGCGAGGCCGACAAGGTCCAGCGCCTCACCGAGCTGGCGCGCAAGGGCAACAACCCGGTCATCGGCGTCGGCTTCTCCTACGCCCCGGCCATCAAGAAGGTCGCCGCGAAGTTCCCGAACACCACGTTCGGCATCATCGACGACACCTCGCAGACCGACAAGAACATCGCCAACCTCGTCTTCAACGAGGAGCAGGGCTCCTACCTGGCCGGCGTCGCCGCCGCCAAGGCGTCCAAGAGCGGCACGGTCGGCTTCATCGGCGGTGTCGAGGTTCCGCTGATCAAGAAGTTCCAGGCGGGCTTCGAGCAGGGCGTCAAGGACACCAACCCCAACGCCAAGGTGCTGTCGGCCTACCTGACCCAGCCGCCGGACTTCTCGGGCTTCGCCAAGCCCGACCTCGGCAAGGCCGCCGCCAAGGGCCAGCTCGACGGTGGCGCCGACGTGATCTACGCCGCCGCCGGTCTCGCGGGCTCGGGCGCCATCGAGGCCGCCGCCACCTCCGGCAAGTGGGCCATCGGTGTCGACTCCGACCAGTACAACCAGCCCGGTCTGGCGAAGTACAAGGACCACATCCTGACCTCGGTCACCAAGGACGTCTCCCTCGCGGTGTACGACCTGATCAAGTCGGTCAAGGACGGCAAGCCGGAGTCCGGCGAGGTCCGCTACGGCCTGGACAAGAACGGTGTCGCGCTGGCGGACTCCAACCCGCAGTACAAGGCGATGGCTGACGTCACCGCCGCGGTGGAGAAGGCCAAGGCCGACATCATCGCGAAGAAGATCACCGTCAAGACCGCGCCGTAAGGCCGTCGTCTGACGCGTAGTCGTGGTCTTCCGGGGTCCGGAAGCGGTCTCACCCGCTGCCGGACCCCGAGCCGCGTCTCCGCCCCCCAGTGATTCCGTCCGTGCGGACTTGTGGCCAGTTGGCCGCAAGTTTTCACTTCCGACAGTGCTACGCGCGTAGAGGCAGCGTGGACGCGATACCGTCCTCCTCCCGCCCCCCGCCCGGCCGATCACCGCCCTGTCTCCTGCCAACTTGGCTTATTTCCAGCTCCTTCCGCGCCAAGGAGAGTGCGTCATCAACGCGTCCAGCCCCCCTCTCGCCGTAGAACTGCACGGCATCACCAAGCGTTTCCCCGGCGTCGTCGCCAACAAGGACATCGCCATCTCCGTCCGCAAGGGCACGGTCCACGCCCTCATCGGCGAGAACGGTGCCGGCAAGTCGACCCTGATGAAGATCCTCTACGGCATGCAGAAGCCGGACGAGGGCACCATCGCCATCGACGGGGAGCAGGTCTCCTTCAACAACCCCGGCGAGGCCATCGCCCGCGGCATCGGCATGGTGCACCAGCACTTCATGCTGGCCGACAACCTCACCGTGCTGGAGAACGTCGTCCTCGGCGGCGAGAAGCTCTACGGCATCGGCGGCAGGGCCCGCAAGAAGATCATGGAGATCTCGGACGCGTACGGCCTCGGCGTGCGCCCCGACGCCCTGGTCGAGGACCTCGGCGTCGCCGACCGCCAGCGCGTGGAGATCCTCAAGGTCCTCTACCGCGGCGCCAAGACCCTCATCCTCGACGAGCCCACCGCCGTGCTCGTGCCGCAGGAGGTGGACGCGCTCTTCGACAACCTGCGCGAGCTCAAGGCCGAGGGCCTGACCGTCATCTTCATCTCGCACAAGCTGGGCGAGGTGCTGAAGGTCGCCGACGACATCACCGTCATCCGCCGCGGCACCACGGTCGGCACCGCCGACCCGAAGACGGCCACGACCAAGCAGCTCGCCGAGCTCATGGTCGGCACCGAGCTGCCCTCGCCGGAGACCCGCGAGTCCACCGTGACCACGACCCCGATGCTGCGCGTCGAGGGCCTCACGGTCGCCGAGTCCGGTACGGTCACCGCCCCCGAGACCTCCGCGCCCGCGCTGGGTGACTCCGACACCGACCTGCGCGAGGCACCGGTCGCCGGCCGCCTCCTGCTCGACGGCATCGACTTCACCATCCACAAGGGCGAGATCCTCGGTATCGCCGGCGTCGAGGGCAACGGCCAGACGGAGCTGATCGAGGCCCTCATGGGCATGATCACCCCCGACGCGGGCGTGATCACCCTCGACGGCGCCGACATCACCAGGATGCCGGTCCGCAAGCGCCGCGAGGGCGGCATCGGCTACATCCCCGAGGACCGACACCGCCACGGCCTGCTGCTGGAATCCCCCCTGTGGGAGAACCGCATCCTCGGCCACGTCACCGAGAAGCCCAACTCCAGGCGCGGCATCCTCGACCCGAAGGCCGCCCGCAAGGACACCGAGCGCATCGTGCTCGAATACGACGTCCGCACCCCCGGGATCGACGTCACCGCGGCCTCCCTCTCCGGCGGCAACCAGCAGAAGCTGATCGTCGGCCGCGAGATGAGCCACAACCCGAAGTTCCTGATCGCCGCCCACCCCACCCGCGGTGTGGACGTCGGCGCGCAGGCGCAGATCTGGGACGCCATCCGCGAGGCCCGCCGCGAGGGCCTGGCCGTGCTGCTGATCTCGGCGGACCTGGACGAGCTGATCGGCCTGTCCGACACGCTGCGGGTCATCTACCGCGGCCGCCTGGTCGCCGACGCCGACCCGGCGACGATCACCCCCGAGGAGCTCGGCACCGCCATGACCGGCGCGGCCAGCGGGCACCTCGAAGCCCATGACGACCACTCCGCCGGGGTCGACGGCGACACCACGGAGGACGAGGCCCGATGAAGAAATTCGACAAGGACCGGCTGCTCCTGGCAGCCGCCGGACCCGTGCTCGCGCTGGTCAGCGCCCTGGTGCTGACCATGATCGTGCTGGCGGCCACGGGCGTGGACCCGATCGACCCGCTGCGGATCATGATCGAGCAGGCCGGTTACGAGGACATCCAGGTCCTGATCATCAACCAGGCCGGCATCTACTTCCTGGCAGCCCTGGCCGTGGCCATCGGCTTCCGGATGAACCTCTTCAACATCGGTGTCGACGGCCAGTACCGCCTCGCGGCGATGGTCTCGGCCGTGGTCGGCACGGCGGTCACGCTGCCCGGCCCGCTGCACGTGCTGCTCATCGTGGTCGTCGCCATGGCCACCGGTGCCTTCTGGTCCGGTATCGCGGGCATCCTCAAGGCCCGGCGCGGGGTGAGCGAGGTCGTCTCCACGATCATGCTCAACGCCATCGCCACCTCGCTGATCGCCTGGCTGATCCTGCCGAAGAACCTCGGCGTGCAGCCCCCCGGCTCCAACGACCTGACCACCGGTGACATCCCGGAGTCCGGCTGGTTCCCGGCCGTGTCCCTGCCCGGCGGCGACATCTACGGCTTCACCTTCGTGGCCTTCGCGCTCGGCGTCGTCTACTGGTTCGTGCTCAACCGGACCCGCTTCGGCTTCGACCTGCGCGCCTCCGGCGCCAGCGAGTCCGCCGCGCAGGCGTCCGGCGTCGAGCCCAAGAAGATGATCATGACCGCGATGCTCATCTCGGGCGCGGTCGCCGGCCTGACCGGTATGCCGCTGCTGCTGGGCGAGTCCCACACGTACAACCTGTCCTTCCCCCTGGGCGTGGGCTTCACCGGCATCACCGTCGCGCTGCTCGGCCGCAACAACCCGATCGGCATCTTCTTCTCGGCCTTCCTGATCGCCTTCATCGACAAGGCGTCCGCCGGTCTCGACACCGAGGGGTACGCCAAGGAGATCGGCACGATCATGCAGGGCCTGATCGTGATCGCCGTCGTCGTCAGCTACGAGCTCGTCCGCCGCTACGGCATCCGCCGCCAGCAGCAGAAGGTCGGCGAAGAGCTGGCCGCCGGCCATGCCCTCAAGACCGACAACAAGGAGGTCGCGGCGTGAGCACCAGCACCGTTTCCGCGACGAGCGCCGCGCCCCGCAAGGGCGGCGGCCGCCGCAAGCTCACCCTGCCCTGGATCCTGCTGATCATCGCGGCCGGCCTCGCGCTGGTCTCGGTCGTCCGCCTGATCTCCGGCGCCGACGACCTGACCTCCGTCGGCCAGTTCTCCGGCGCCCTCCAGCTCGCCGTGCCGATCGCCCTCGCGGGCCTCGGCGGCCTGTGGGCCGAGCGCGCGGGCGTGGTCAACATCGGCCTCGAAGGCATGATGATCCTCGGCACCTGGTTCGGTGCCTGGGCCGGCTACCAGTGGGGCCCCTGGACCGGTGTGGTCCTCGGCATCGTCGGCGGCGCCCTCGGCGGCCTGCTGCACGCGATCATCACCGTGACCTTCAACGTCAACCACATCGTCTCCGGTGTGGCGATCAACATCCTGGCCGTCGGCTTCACCCAGTACCTGTCGAACTTCACCTTCGACAAGACCCCGGGCGGCTCCTCCAAGCAGTCCCCGCGCATCGACCCGATCACCGAGATCACCGTTCCAGGGCTCTCGGACTGGCTGGCGAAGCTCCAGGGCAAGCACTGGTTCCTGGTCTCCGACGCCGCCGGCGCCCTCGGCGGCCTGGTCACCAACCTCTCGCTGCTGACCGTCGTCGCCATCCTGCTGGTCCCGGCCACCTGGTGGGTGCTGTGGCGCACCGCCTTCGGCCTGCGCCTGCGCTCCTGCGGCGAGAACCCGGTCGCCGCCGAGTCCCTCGGCGTCAACGTCTACAAATACAAGTACATCGCCGTGATCGTCTCCGGTGCGATGGCCGGCCTCGGCGGCGCGTTCCTCGCGATCGTCTCCACCGGCATCTACCAGGAGGGTCAGACCGGCGGCCGCGGCTACATCGGTCTCGCCGCGATGATCTTCGGTAACTGGATGCCGGGCGGCATGGCCGTCGGCTCGGGCCTCTTCGGCTTCACCTACAGCCTCCGCCTGCGCGGCGGTGCCGAGAACGTGCACGCGATGCTCCTGCTCATCGCGATCCTGCTCGTGCTCGTCGTCGCCTGGCAGCTGTACAAGAAGAAGTACCTCCAGGCCGGCATCGCCGCGGTCTGCGCCGCCGGGCTGTTCGTCTGGTACGCGCTCACCGACCAGGTGCCCAGCCAGTTCGTCGACGCCGCCCCGTACGTCACCACGCTGCTGGTGCTCGCCCTGTCGGCGCAGCGGCTGCGGATGCCGAAGGCGGACGGTATGCCGTACCGCAAGGGCCAGGGCAAGTGAGCCCGGCTCCGGCGGTGGACTGGGAGGCCCTGCGCACGGCCGCCAGGGAGGCCATGACCCGGGCGTACGCCCCGTACTCGGGCTTCCCCGTCGGGGTGGCCGCGCGGGTCGACGACGGCCGGGTGGTCACCGGCTGCAACGTCGAGAACGCCAGCTACGGCCTCGGGCTGTGCGCCGAGTGCGGCCTGGTCTCCTCCCTCCAGGCCACCGGCGGCGGCCGCCTCACCCACTTCACGTGCGTGGACGGCAAGGGCGAGATCCTCGTCCCCTGCGGCCGCTGCCGCCAGCTGCTCTACGAGTTCGGCGGCCCGGAACTGCTGGTGGAGACACCGGACGGGATCCTTCCGCTGAGCGCGATGCTGCCGCAGGCTTTCGGGCCCGACCACCTCAGACAGCCGTGACGACGGCCCTCCGCCCCGCCGGGCGGAGGGCCGTCGGCCGTCTTCGAGCCGGGCTCGACCCACGCCTGGAACCCCTTGAACCCGTTGAACCTCTTTCCCCTCATCTCTATGCGCGTAGAAGGAAGTCACCTCATGGACGTCATCTCCGTCATCCGGACCAAGCGGGACCGCGGTGAGCTGAGCCCCGAGCAGATCGACTGGGTCATCGACGCCTACACCCGCGGGGTCGTGGCCGACGAGCAGATGTCGGCGCTGGCCATGGCCATCCTGCTCAACGGCATGAACCGGGCCGAGATCGCCCGCTGGACCGCCGCGATGATCGCCTCCGGCGAGCGGATGAACTTCGACTCCCTCTCCCGCCCCACCGCCGACAAGCACTCCACCGGCGGCGTCGGCGACAAGATCACCCTCCCGCTCGCCCCGCTCGTCGCCGCCTGCGGCGCGGCCGTCCCGCAGCTGTCGGGCCGCGGCCTCGGCCACACCGGCGGCACCCTCGACAAGCTGGAGTCCATCCCCGGCTGGCGGGCCCTGCTCTCCAACGAGGAGATGCTGAACGTCCTCGACACCACCGGCGCCGTCATCTGCGCCGCCGGCGACGGCCTGGCCCCGGCCGACAAGAAGCTCTACGCCCTGCGCGACGTCACCGGCACCGTCGAGGCGATCCCGCTGATCGCCTCCTCGATCATGTCCAAGAAGATCGCCGAGGGCACCGGCTCCCTGGTCCTGGACGTGAAGGTCGGCTCCGGCGCCTTCATGAAGAACATCGAGGACGCGCGTGAGCTCGCCTCCACCATGGTGGCCCTGGGCACCGACAGCGGCGTCAAGACCATCGCCCTGCTCACCGACATGTCCACCCCGCTCGGCCTCACCGCGGGCAACGCCCTGGAGGTCCGCGAGTCCGTCGAGGTCCTGGCCGGCGGCGGCCCGGCCGACGTGGTCGAGCTGACCATCGCCCTGGCGCAGGAGATGCTGACCGCCGCCGGCATCAAGGACGCCGACCCGGCGAAGGCCCTCGCCGACGGCTCCGCCATGGACGTGTGGCGCCGCATGATCTCCGCCCAGGGCGGCGACCCGGACGCTGCCCTGCCCGTCGCCCGCGAGCAGCACGTGGTCACCGCCCCGGCCTCGGGCGTCCTGACCCGCCTCGACGCGTACGCGGTCGGCGTCGGCGCCTGGCGCCTGGGCGCGGGCCGCGCCCGCAAGGAGGACCCGGTGCAGGCGGGCGCGGGCATCGAACTGCACGCCAAGCCGGGCGAGACCGTCACCGCCGGCCAGCCGCTGATGACCCTGCACACGGACACCCCGGAGAAGTTCGACTACGCCCTGGCCTCCCTGGAGGGCTGCTTCGACATCGCCCCGGCCGGCACGGCCTTCACCGCCACGCCGATCGTCCTGGACCGCATCGCCTGACCTGCGGGCTTGCCTTCGGGTGAACGGGACCGGTGGACCCCCGCCGGTCCCGTTCGGCTCCGACCCGGACGCCCGGTGGCGATGAGTTCCGGGCGGTGGGCGGGTCATCCCCTCATGGAGACCAGACGCCTCGTACTGCCCGGGCCCGCCCCCACCGAGCGGGACGCGCCCCCGCTCTGCGCCCGCCTGGTGCGGCTGTACGACGACGGGGCCGACGCCGTGGTGTGCGAGGCCGGGGCCGTCACCGCGCCCGGGCTCGGGGCGGTCGCGGTGCTCGCGCGGCTGCGGCTGGCCGCGCGGGGGCGCGGGGGGTTCACCGTCACCGGGGCGACCGCCGCGCTCCGGGCGCTACTGGACCTCGTCGGTCTCGTCGAGCTCCTCGGGCAGGCCGAACAGCGGGAACCACCGGGCGGTGTCCAGGAAGGCGTTCAGGCCGACGATCCGTCCCTCTGAGACCTCCAGCACCTGGAGCGCCCACGGCACGTGCCCCGGGCGGCCGTCCTCGCGCGGGCGGTACTGGCCGAAGGCCGGGAGCCCGTTCGCCGTGGTCGGTATCAGGCGCGAGCCCTTGCAGCCGATGCCCTGGTTCAGATGCCAGGCGGCGATGTCCTGCGGCCCCTGGAGCCACAGGTCGAACGGCGGCATCGACAGCACCGCGTCCTCATGCAGCAGGGCGGTCAGCCGGGTGATGTCGTACGCCTCGAAGGCGGACAGGTACTGCTCCAGCAGCTTCGCCTGCTCCGCGTCCAGCGGGTCCGCCGGATCGCTGGGCCGCAGCGCCCGCCCCGACAGCGTCGCCCGCGCCCGCTGGAGGGCGCTGTTGACCGAGGCCACCGAGGTCTCCAGCAGCTGCGCCACCTCGTCCGCCTTCCAGGCCAGCACCTCCCGCAGGATCAGCACGGCCCGCTGCTTCGCCGGAAGGTGCTGCAACGCCGCCACGAACGCCAGCCGGACGGACTCCTTCGCCAGCGCCGCCTCCGCCGGGTCGGCGGTCTGCGGCAGCACCCGACCGTCCGGCACCGGCTCCAGCCAGGTCACCTCGGGCCGCTCGTTGAGCACGGCGGACGCCTGGTGCTGCGGGGCGGTGAGGTCCATCGGCCGGGCCCGCTTCTTCCCCGCGTTCAGCAGGTCCAGGCAGACGTTCGTGGCGATCCGGTACAGCCACGACCGCAGCGAGGAGCGGCCCTCGAACTTCCCGTACGCCCGCCAGGCGCGGACGTACGTGTCCTGCACCGCGTCCTCCGCGTCGAAGGCGGAGCCGAGCATCCGGTAGCAGTACCCGGTCAGCTCGACGCGGTAGCGGTCCATCGCCGCGTCGAGCTCGAGCTCGGGCTCCGGTGAGGTGGTGGTCGCGAGGTCGCTCATGGCTGCCGTCCCCCAGGCTGTGTCGTCCGTCACTCCGGAACCTACCCGAGGGGTCTGACAACGGCAGCCGCGGCGCCTCGCGCCCTGTCAGGTCCCGGGCTTGCGCCCGTACACGAAGACGTCCTCGCCGTTGGTCAGCATGTTCCAGTACGCCTTGGCGTCGGCCGTCGTCATGTTCACGCAACCCCCCGAACCCGGCGGGTTCCACATGCTCTTCGTCACCGAGTGGAAGGCGATGCCCCCGTCGAAGAACTGCGCGTACGGCATCGCCACGTTGTAGAGCGTCGACCAGTGGTTGATGTTGCGGTAGTAGATCTTCTTCAGCCCGGTCCGCGTCGGGGTCTCCGCCTTGCCGGTGCGCACCGGCACCGGACCGTACTTCAGCGTCGCCCCGTCCTGGATCCAGCTGAGCTGGCGGGTCAGGTCGACGCAGGCGATCCGGCCCAGGTTGACCGGGCACCTGCCCTCGGCGTTCGGGTTCTTGCCGGCGGCCCGCTGCGCCAGCATGGTGCTCATCGTCTGCCAGGTCAGCGGCCCGGCGTAGCCCATCGTCGGCGTGATGCCGTGGGTGGCCTGGAAGGACTGGATGGCCGTGCAGTCGGCCGCCGACTGCACCCCGTCCACCGGCCGCCCGAGGAACTGCTCCACCTGCCGCTGGTACGGCCCCGTCGTCACGTTGCACGAAGCGGCGGCCTCGGCGGCCTGCGCCGCGCCACCCCCCGCCACCACCAGGGGCGCCGCCAGCGCCAGCGCCCCGCCGAACACCACCGCAGCCCGCCGCCGCGCACGCGCGCGTATCCCCGCCATCCGGTCCTCCCCTGCCGCGCCCGCACCCTGGGGCGCCGATGACCCCCACGCTAGAGCGAGTCGGGCACGCCGGATAGAAGCCGGACAGGACTTCCGTGGGCTTCGGCGGGAGCGTCAGTGCGCGGCCGCCGCCGTGGTCGGCAGCCTTCGCTCGGCGCGGGCCGCGTGGGACCCGTACAGGGTGATCGAGACGACGCCCAGCACCGCCAGCAGCGCGATCCCGGCCGTCGCCGTCCACCCCGAGGCGTGGTACGCCAGCGCGCCCAGGGTGCCGCCCGCGCTGGAGCCGAGGTAGTACGCGGACTGGTACAGCGCCGAAGCCTGCGCCCGGCCCGTCCGCGCCGTGCGGCTCACCGCCGCAGAGGCCACCGCGTGGCCCGCGAAGAAGCCGGCCGTGATCAGCACCAGCCCCGGCAGGATCAGCCACAGCGAGTCGGCGAGCGACAGCAACAGCCCCAGCGCCGTCGTGGTCACCGCCAGGTACAGCGCCCCGCGCCGCCCCGTCCGCGCCACCAGCCGGCCGGCCGCCGCCGAGGAGGCCGTACCCACCAGGTAGATCAGGAAGACGGAGCCGACGACGCCCTGGCCCAGCGAGAACGGAGCCTCCACCAGCCGGTAGCCGATGACGGTGTACACCGCCCCGAAGACCGTCATGAACAGCGCGCCGATCCCGTACAGCCGCAGCAGCAGCGGGTCCCGCAGGTGCCCGGCGACCGTACGGCCCACCGCGCGCGGATCGAGCGAGGCCGGCCGGAAGAACCGCGCCCGGGGCAGCAGCACCAGGAAGGCCACCGCGCAGCCCAGCGCCATCACGCCGACGGCCAGCAGCCCGCCCCGCCAGCCCCACAGCTGCGCGGCCCAGCCGGTGACGATACGGCCGCTCATGCCGCCGATGGAGTTCCCGGCCACGAACAGCCCGATCGCCCCGACCAGCGCCTTGGGCCGGACCTCCTCCGCCAGGTACGCCATCGCGGAGGCGGGAATGCCGGCGATCGCGGCGCCCTGCACCGCGCGCAGCGCCACCAGCCACTCCAGGCTCGGCGCGAACGGCACCAGCAGCCCGACCCCGACGGCCACCACCATCGAGCAGGTCATCATCCGGGTCCGCCCGAACCGCTCGGACAGCGCGCTCAGCGGCAGCACGCACAGCGCCAGCGCGCCCGTCGCCGCGGACACCGTCCAGCTCGCCTGACCGGCCGTCACACCGAACCCGGCGGAGACGGCGGGCAGCAGGGCCTGAGTGGAGTAGAGCAGGGCGAAGGTCGCCAGTCCGGCGGCGAAGAGCGCGAGGCTCATCCGGCGGTAGCCGGGGCGGCCGGGGGAGAGGGGCTCAGGAGAGAGGGGCTCGGAGGACGACGGAGTAGAGGCGCCCGGGATGGTGGGCGCCCCGGTATGAGCGGAAGGCATACTGCGACGCTACGCCCGCCGCTTTTCATGCGTCCAATGCACAAACGGGCGACAATCAATCCACCCACGCATCACCTCAGCTCAGGGCCTCGCATATCAATGAACCGTTACGAAGAAGACATGACCGTGACACAAGGGCTGGCCCCGCGCCTCGCCCAGTTCGTCGCGGTCGCCCGCCACGAGCACGTCACCCGCGCCGCCCACGAGCTGGGCGTACCGCAGTCCACCCTGTCGCGGGCCATGGTCCGCCTCGAACAGGACCTGGGCGTCTCGCTGTTCGCCCGCAAGGGCCGCACCGTCGCCCTCACCACGGCCGGCCGGACCTTCCTCGCGTCCGCCGAGGAGGCCCTCGCGGGGATCGCCCGCGCCGCCGGCTCCGTCCAGCAGGACGCCGACCCCGGCTTCGGGAAGGTGGCCTTCGGCTTCCTGCACACCCTGGGCCCCGAGACCGTGCCCGGGCTGATCCGCGCCTTCCGCGCCGACCACCCCCGGGTCCGCTTCTCCCTGGTGCAGAACTACGGCGAGGCCATGCTGGAGAAGCTCCGGGCCGGCGAGCTCGACCTGTGCCTGACCTCGCCCGTCCCCGACGCCCCCGACCTGGTGGCCCGCCGCCTGGACGAGCAGCGGCTCCGGCTGGTGGTCCCGGACGACCACCGCCTGGCGGGCCGCAAGCGCATCCGCCTCGCCGAGGCCGCCGAGGAAACCTTCGTCACCCTGGAGCCCGGCTACGGCCTGCGCCGCATCACCGACAACCTGTGCGCCGAGGCCGGGTTCACCCCGAGGGTGGCCTTCGAGGGCGAGGAGGCCGAGACCCTGCGCGGCCTGGTCGCGGCGGGCCTGGGCGTGGCCCTCCTGCCCCCGCCCCTCGTCCCGCGCCCGGGCGTGGTCGAGCTGACGGTGACGGCCCCCCGCGCGGTCCGCGAGATCGGCGTCGCCTGGCTCGGCGGCCACCCGGACACCCCGCCGGTAGCCGCCTTCAAACGCTTCCTCCTCTCCCGCCGCGGCCACCTCATCCCCGACCTCCCCCCGCCGGCCTAGCCCAGGCCGGCGCCGGTCCCGGACCCCTCCTCCGCCGCGCGGCAGGCGTGGGCCGCCGAGAGCAGGTAGCCCGCCTGGAAGCGGGACTTGGCGCCGATCGCGCGCATGATCTCCGCGATGTGGCGTTGGCAGGTGCGTTCCGACATGCCCAGGCGGCGGGCGATGGCCTTGTCCTCCAGGCCCTCCGAGAGCAGGAGCACGATGGTCCGGCGGAGTTCGTCCGACAGGGACTTGGCGGCTTCCGGGCTCACCGTCGTGGGGAAGGGGCGGGCCTGGAGCCAGGAGCGTTCGAAGGCCGAGGTCATGAAGTGGACGACGCTCGGCTCGCGGACCACGAGGGCGGCGCCCTGCCGGTCCGGGACCGGCATCAGGCCGGTGTGGCCGTCGAAGATCAGCATGCGCATCAGGCCGTCGTCCACGGTCCGCACCCGCGCCCCGAGGGCCGTGACCCGTTCCACGTAGGCCGCCGTGGGCCGGGAGTAGCGGGCCGTGTGCTGGTAGATGGTCCGCATCCGGACCCCGCGGGCCAGCAGCGACTCGTCGCGCCCGACCGCTTCCTCCAGCGCCTCCTGGGGCCGCCCGCCGCCGGGCTGGGAGGTCAGCAGCTCCCGTTCGCAGCCCGCCGCGAGTTCGGCGATCAGCCCCCGTACCGCCCCCAGGTCGGTGACGAGCTCCAGCCGGCCAGCGCGGCCGTCGTCGCGGTGCGCGGTGCCCGCCTCGTACGCCGGGACCAGCGCCTCCAGCCGGGCCCGCAGCCGGTCCATCTCGTCGTGGGTCTCCCGTACGAGCAGGGCGAGCGGGGCCAGGGCCCGGGCCGCCGCCGCTCGGGGCGCGACCGCGCACCAGCGCTCCGGCCCGTCGCCGGGGGCCCGCTGAAGGAGGTGCGCGGCGGCGAGTTCGGTGACGGCGGCGGCCGCGCGGGCGCCCAGGGCGGCGATGGCCTCGGCGGGGGTGAAGGCGTGCCGCTCCACGGCGAAGGCGTACAAGCGCCGGGCAGCAGGGCTCAGATCGGATCCACCGGCTCCGTCGGCAACGACTGGCATATGCCTATTCGTCCCTGACTGTGACGGTTTATAAACCCCTCGGGTTCCCGCAAGGCGGCAAGCCGACGCCTGGATCCGGCCGTCCGGCATATGCCCGACCGGCACAGTGGAGATCACGGCGTGCCGGGGGCGGTCGCCGGATCCATCGGTGCCGTCCGACCGTGAGGGGACGGAGCGGCAGGCACGGACGGACCCGCGCCCGCCCCCGCCCCCGCCCGCACGCCCCGTGGCGTCTGCCGCGCCCGCTACTGGGGCTTGGCGTAGTTGCCGTAGCCCGTCCAGTCCAGCGCCACGGCGGGTTCGTCGCCCACCACCCAGGCGTCGTGACCGGGCGCGATCTGCATGAAGTCGCCCGGGCCGAACTCCTCCTCCTCACCGCCGTTCATGACGACGTGGATCCGGCCGCTCAGCATGTAGCCGGTGTGCGCGGACTCGCAGCTGTCCGTCCCCGCCAACGGCTTGATGTGCTCCGACCAGCGCCAGCCCGGCTCGAAGACGGCCCGTCCGACGGGTCCGCCGTCGGTCTCGATCAGGTCCAGCCGGCCCTTGCCGTCCTCGAACGGGCGGGTCTCGTCAGCGCTGTCGAAGTTCCTGCGCACCATGGAGCCCATGGCCCATCGCCTCCCGGAGAGATACGGCCCCGAGTCCATTTCTCACTCTACGCTCGGCAGGCGCCCCGCACCGCTCCCACCGCCCCACCCGGTTCACCCCCGCAGCGACCGCCCGAACCCCGAGGCCAGCGGCATCCGCAGGCCCAGCGGCGGCGGCGCCGCCAGCGCGTCCGTCACCGGCCGCGAGTACCGCCCCGAGCACATCGCCCCGAGGACGAAGTCCACCGCGAGCGCCACCACTTCCGCCCGGTGCTCCCACAGCCCGTGCCCGTCGGAGTGCACCTCGAACCGGCAGGTAGAACGATTCGCCTTCTTCGCCCGCGCCGCCAGCCGGAACGAGGACTCCGGGTCGCTGCGCGCGTCGTTGGTCCCGTGCACGATCAGCACCTGCCGCCCCGCGAGCTGCTTCACCGGTTCAGGGGAGCCGCCGGGCACCTCCTCCGGTAAGCAAGGGGCGAGCGCCACCACCGCGTTGACGGCCCCGTGCCCCGCCGCCCGCAGCGCCGCCCGGGCCCCCGCCCCGTACCCGGCCAGGCAGACGGGCACGTCCCCGTACCGGCGCAGCGCCTCGTCCGCCGCCCACCGCGCGGCCGCCTCCCGGTCCTGGGGGCCGTGCAGCACCGTGTGCGCCACCAGCCCCTCCGCCCCGCCCGCCCGGCCCAGCGCCCGCGCGAGCGGGCGCAGCGGACCGGGGGCGATCCTGGACGCCCCGGGGAGCAGGAGGACCACACCACTGACCATCGACTCGGAGCCGTTCGCGCCGGCCGCCCGCCCCAGGCGGGCCCCGCGCGCCGGCGGCGCATGCTGTGCCATGGCGGAACAGTCTCAGACGCCCAGGTGTATGCCACCCGTCCGTACGGTCTCTGTTACATATCGACGCCCGCCGCCGCCGCGTTGCTCTACGCGCGTAGGAGTAGAGTGCCGGAATGACGAGCGAGACCACCGACAAGCCCACCCCGGACCAGATCCGCCGCTCCCCGAAGGTGCTGCTGCACGACCACCTCGACGGTGGCCTGCGCCCGGGCACCATCCTGGAGCTGGCCGCCGAGGTTGGCTACGACAAGCTGCCCGAGACCGACGCCGACAAGCTGGGCGTCTGGTTCCGCGACGCCGCCGACTCCGGCTCCCTCCCGCGCTACCTGGAGACGTTCGCGCACACCTGCGCCGTCATGCAGACGAAGGCCGCCCTCTTCCGGGTCGCCGCCGAATGCGCCGAGGACCTGGCCGAGGACGGCGTCGTCTACGCCGAGATCCGCTACGCCCCCGAGCAGCACCTGGAAGCCGGTCTGACCCTCGAAGAGGTCGTCGAGGCCGTCAACGCCGGCTTCCGCGAGGGCGAGCGCCGGGCCAGGGCCAACGGCCACCGCATCCGCGTCGGCGCCCTGCTGACCGCCATGCGCCACGCGGCCCGTGCGCTGGAGATCGCCGAACTGGCCAACCGTTACCGCGACAACGGCGTGGTCGGCTTCGACATCGCCGGCGCCGAGGCCGGGTTCCCTCCCACCCGCCACCTCGACGCCTTCGAGTACCTCAAGCGCGAGAACAACCACTTCACCATCCACGCCGGCGAGGCGTTCGGCCTGCCGTCGATCTGGCAGGCGCTCCAGTGGTGCGGCGCCGACCGCCTGGGCCACGGCGTGAAGATCATCGACGACATCGAGGTCGCCGCCGACGGCTCTGTGAAGCTGGGCCGTCTCGCCTCGTACGTCCGGGACAAGCGCATCCCCCTGGAGATGTGCCCGACCTCGAACCTCCAGACCGGCGCGGCCGCCTCGTACGCCGAGCACCCGATCGGCCTGCTGCGCAAGCTGCACTTCCGGCTGACGGTCAACACCGACAACCGGCTGATGAGCGGCACCAGCATGAGCCGCGAGTTCGAGCACCTGGTCGACACCTTCGGCTACTCGCTCGACGACATGCAGTGGTTCACCGTCAATGCGATGAAGTCCGCGTTCATTCCTTTCGATGAACGACTGGCGATGATCAACGACGTGATCAAGCCGGGTTACGCGGAGCTGAAGTCCGAATGGCTTTTCCGTCAGACCGCTTCCACCAGCGGGTCTGTCTCGGCCTAGGTCATGGAATGACCGATGGGAAGCACCCGGGAGCCTGGCTCACCGGGTGCTTTCTCATATTGAATGATGTTTGCGGGACGGCGTTTGAAGTGGCTAGTTTGCGGAGCCGCTCGATTCCCCGTCGCAAGGACGATTTTTCATGAAGCAGTCTGCTGCCAAGTCCCTCGGTGTCGCTGTCATTGGTGCCGCCCTCGCCGCGGGTGCCGCCGGTACCGCCTCCGCCTCGGCGCTCCCCACCCCGAACCTGACCGACGCCCTCGGCGCCGTCACCAGCACCGCCAGCGCCGTCACCAACCAGACGGACCAGGCTCAGCAGGGCGGCCAGAGCGACCCCGCCGCCCCGGTCACCCAGCTGCTCGGCGGCCTGCCCCCGCTGCCCGGCCTCGGCGGCTGATCCGACAGCGGATCCGTACGTCCGTCCGTGTGGCGCACACCCCTTCGAAGCGGTGTGCGCCTCGCGGCGCGATGTGCCACGATCCCCAGCAACTGCCCGCCGGATCAAGGGCGATGGCATCGCCCAGCGCCAGCTGGGGGAGAGGTTCGGTCATGCGTATCACGGCACGATTCGCGGCGCCCGCGACGACGTTCGCCCTGCTCCTGGGGGCCGTCGGGTGCAGCAGCGGTACGGGCGCCCCCGCGGCCGGCACGAGCCCGGACCCCAAGGGTTCCGCGGCCTCCGCCGCCCCCTCCGGCACACCCGGCCCCGCCGTCGGCTCCCCGGCGCCCAAGGCCAAGGACGCCCGGCTGGAGCGCTCCGCCCTCGAACAGGGCGACCTCCCCGGCTATCAGGTCTCCGCGCAGGGCAAGAACCCCAACGCGCCCGTGGGCCAGCCGCAGGCCGACAAGAAGGCGTGCCAGCCGCTCGCCGACATCATGGGCGACAAGCCCGACCCGGCCGCGCACGAGACCGTCAACCGGGGCGTCGGCTCCCAGAAGCAGGTCGGCCTCGCCGTCTCCGCCTCCGTCAGCTCCTACGACGAGAGCGACGCCAGGAAGGTCATCGCCCGGCTCCGCGAGGCCGTCGCCGCCTGCGGTTCCGGCTTCACCGCCACCGTGCAGAAGCAGAGCGGCACCTACCGGGACGTGAAGGCGGTCCCGTACAAGGCGGCCGGTGACGAGAGCGTCAGCTGGACCACGACCGCCTCCGGTGAGGGGGTCTCGGCCCAGGTCCACCTGCTCGTCGTCCGCGAGGGCGCCAGGATCGTCCGGCTGATGGCCCTCAACGTGGCGGCCGCCGGCCAGAAGGCGTCCGTACCGCAGGAGGTCGCCGACAAGCAGCTGGAGAAGGTCCGCAAGGCGGCCTGAGTTCCGCCCGCGTCCGGCTGGACGGGGCCGGATTCACCAGGCGGTGCTCGCCGTGCCCACGCCGGACCTCTCGTTCGGGATCAGCAGCCACAGCGCCAGGTAGATCAGGAACTGCGGGCCGGGCAGCAGGCAGGACAGGACGAAGGTGAGCCGCATCGTGCGGGCCTTCATTCCGAACCGCTTGGCGAGTCCGGCGCAGACGCCGCCGATCATCCGTCCGTCACGGGGGCGGGTCAGCGCGCTCATGGTGTTCTCCTTCGTATCGGGATTCGCGCGCTTTCCTGGAGTGCCTGGCGCGATGCCTCAATACTCGCGCGGTACCGCCGACAGGACGTCGGTCCACGGGCCGAGCCCGACCCTGGGAATTCTCGGGGTGTTCCCCTGAGGCACGGCCTCCGGGGAGTTCAGGGGTTTGCGCAGCCGGGCCCGCAGCACCGGTACGACCGCCGCGTGCACGAGCACCACCCCGGCGGTGTTCAGCAGCAGGGCGTCCACGTCGAGCACCCGGCCCGGAACCGCCGTCTGGAGCATTTCGATGCTCAGCGAGAGCAGGACGGCCGCGGTGGCCGTGCGGACCAGCGAGGACCACGCGGCCAGCGGCCCGGGCTTCAGCCGCCCCCCGGCCAGCGGCAGCAGCACCCCCAGCGGGGCCAGCAGCGCCAGCCCCTCTCCGATGCGCCGCGCGGCCTCCAGCGGCCCCATCGCCAGGTCCGCTCTGATCCCCTCCAGCGGGGTCAGGTTCGCGGCCGCCGCCCAGGGCACGTCCAGCGGGCTGAGCGTGAGCCACGCGACGACCAGCAGGTGCGCGGCCAGCAGGGCGCCGCTCAGCAGGCGGGGACGGACGGGGAGCTGTGTGGCGGCGCTGCCGCTGCCCTCATGACGGTGCACACCACGGAGGACGCCACCCCCGGCGGCCCCGGTTCCGGCGGCCCCGGTTCCGCTCCACCCAGCCGCGCGGCCCCGCACCGGCCCCCCACCAGCGGCACGGCCGCCACCGGTGTCAGCCCACCGCCGCCGCCGGGTCAGCCCAAGGCCGCCGCCGGGTCAGCCCACGGCCGCCGTCGCCGGCGTCAGCCCACCGCCAGCAGTACGGCCAGCGCCACCGCTCCCGCCGCCGCCGGGGCGATGATCTCCCAGGCCCACCGCACCCGTACCGCGCCCTGAGCGCCCGGACGGGCGGCGCCGCGCTCGGCCAGTTCGGTCAGCTCGTCCACGGCCTTGTCGGCGAAGGCCCGCGGGACCGGGGCGGCCGCCTTGTCGCCCGGAGCGCCCGCGCCCCTGCCGCCGCCCCCGGCGGCCGCCGCGCGCAGTCCGCCCCGGTTGGCCTTCTTGCGCTCGCGCAGCGACACGGGCACCGACCAGAGCTGGTACGTCGACCCGTCGGCGAGCACCTCCGCCGAGTACCCGGCGCGTACGGCGTCCACCACGCCCCAGGGCAGCTCGATGATCCGGAACGGGTTGCGGACCCGCAGCCGGTCCTCGTTGGCGAAGACGGCGGGCCGGAGGGTGAACGCCACGATCAGCGGTACGAGGCACAGCGCGACGGCGACCGCGATCCAGCGGCCGCTGCCCGAGCCGTGGACGACGGCGTCCCCGCACAGCCACCCGACCATCGCGAGCAGCAGCACCCCGGTGACGGCGGCCATGGGGGAACGGTAGACGCGGTCGGCGTAGGCCGGCTCATCGGCGGGCTGCTGGCTGCTCATGCGCCCGATTCTGCCTCACCCCGTCTCAGCCGACGAGATCGGCGTACAGGATGATGTTGTCGGGCCTGTGTCCGTCGGTGAGCTCGCCGCCGCAGGTGATGACGCGCAGCTCCGGGCGGGTGGTGTTCCCGTACACCTTGGCGGTGGGGAACGTCTTCTTGCCGACCTGTTCCAGCTCGCGCACCCGGAAGACCGCGGTGCTGCCGTCTTCCCGCGTGACGCTGATCCCGTCGCCGGTGCGGACGCGCGAGACGTCCTTGAGCACGCCGGGCCCGCGGGCCGTGTCGAAGTGCCCGATCAGCACGGCCGGACCGGTTTCGCCGGGGGTGACGCCCTTGGTGTACCAGCCGATCTTGTCCCCGTCCGAGACCGAGGGCACCTCGACGGTGCCGTCGGCGGCGAGGCCCAGCCGCAGCACGGGGGAGGCGTCCACCCCTGCCGAGGGGATGCGTACGCGTACGGGCGCGGAGGCGGCCAGGGGCGCGGCCGTCGTCCGGGCCGCAGGGGCGGTCGTGGGGATGACGGCGGGCGGCGCGGCGGGGACGGAACCGGTGGTGGTCGCGCCGCAGCCGGTCAGGGCTGCGGCGAGGAGCGCGGCCACCAGGAGCGGGCGTACGCGGTGGGTCATGGGGGCTCCCGGAAACGAGGGCCGGCGGGCCACGCGGAGGTGGCCCGCCGGAGGCAGGAGGAGGAACGTGCCGCGTGCGTCAGCGCTGGGCGCGGCGGCGCATCAGGAAGGCGGCCCCGACCGCGGCCAGCACGGCGGCCAGCCCGGCGCCGGTGGCCACGGTGGTGGTGTAGCCGGTGTCCTCGGCGGCGATCTCGGCACCGGCGGCGACCCCGCCCTGCGGCACGACCACGGTCTGCGCACCCGTCTGCGGCTTCACGTCGGCCGCCGGCGCGACGCCAACGGGGGCGGCCGGCTTGGCGGCGGCCGGCGCGACGCTGACCGGAGTGGCCGGCTTGGCGGTGGCGGACGGGGTGGGCTTCGGCGCGGGCTTGTCGGCGCCCCGGTCCTCGGTGACCTTGTAGTCCGGCTTGCAGCCCTTGGGCAGAGCCGGGAAGGAGGCGTGGCCGAACGGAGTGTCGCCCCCCTGGGTCCTCCACTCGAAGACGGGCGCGGTCCCGCTCGGGTTGACGATGCGGGCGACGATGCCGTCGGACGCGGGCAGTGCGGGGAAGGTGCGGTCCAGGTGGCGCCAGTTGTCGGTGCCCGTCCGGATGGTGACCTCCGGGCCCGCGGTGGACATCGACACGTCGGCGAGGAGGCCCGCGCCGAGGTTGACCTGCTTGGTTTCGTTCCCGCAGACCGGGCCGGCCGTGCCCTTGGGCAGCGGGTAGGACGTTGCCGCCCCGTTCGTCGTGACGACGAGCACCGGGGCGGCCGTGTCCGCCTTCGTGAGCTTGAGCTGCAGACCGTTGGCCGTCACGGCGGGGTGCGCGCGGTCCACCACCGCCACCACACGGACCATGTAGTCGTCGCCCGGCTTCCAGTTCGCGCCCACGGCGCGGATCCATGCCTCGGGGCCTTCGGCCTTGTTGCGCAGCACCGCGACCAGGCCCTCGCCGATGTAGACCGGCTCGCCCGCGTAGCGGCCGTTGTTCGACGACGACCCGGCTGCCGCAGTCGCGCCCGCGGGCTGCGAGGCGGGCGCGGCGAGCGCCGTCGCGGCCGGCGCGAGCAGGGCGCCGGCGACGGCGGCGGTGACGATCGAGGTGCGGAGGGCGGTACGCATAACGACTCCAGGAAGCATGGTCGCGGGAAGGTGGGAGAGTCGCATGCCGCGTTTTCTCTGTCGGGCTTTCAACCGGTGAGGTCTGGCGGGCTGCTGAAGAGAAATTTACGGATCTTGTTCGACCGGAACGTGTGGTTCTTGTCCACGGGATGTAACAGGAAAAACGGAGGTCAGCGGTCCGCGGGGCGGGCCGCCACCCACCCCCCACCGCGCCCGTATGCGGGAGACCGCGCACAGATGTGCGCCGGCGGGGGGTGACAGGTCGCTACGCGCGTAGATATGCTCATCTGGTGACCATGCCCACCACCCTCACCGCATTCGCTGACGTGACGGCGTCCGACAGTGCGCTGCGCCGCTTCCTGCACGGGCTGCCCGGCGTCGACGCAGTCGGACTGGAGGCCCGCGCGGCCTCCCTCGGCACCCGCTCGATCAAGACGACGGCCAAGGCGTACGCCATCGACCTGGCCATCTCGATGATCGACCTGACCACGCTTGAGGGTGCGGACACCCCGGGCAAGGTGCGGGCGCTCTCCGCCAAGGCCGTCCACCCCGACCCCACCGACCGCACGACGCCGATGACCGCCGCGGTCTGCGTCTACCCCGACATGGTGGCCACCGCCAAGGCGGCCCTGCACGGCGCCGACGTCAAGGTCGCCTCCGTCGCCACCGCCTTCCCCGCGGGGCGCGCCGCCCTGCCGGTCAAGCTGGCCGACACCCGGGACGCCGTCGCCGCCGGGGCCGACGAGATCGACATGGTCATCGACCGTGGCGCCTTCCTCGCCGGCCGCTACCTGGAGACGTACGAGCTGATCAAGGCCGTCAAGGAGGCGTGCGTCCGCGAGGACGGCAGCGCCGCCCGACTGAAGGTGATCTTCGAGACCGGCGAGCTGTCGACGTACGACAACATCCGCCGCGCCTCCTGGATCGGCATGATCGCGGGCGCCGACTTCATCAAGACCTCCACGGGCAAGGTCGGCGTCAACGCCACCCCCGCCAACACCCTGCTCATGCTCGAAGCCGTCCGCGACTTCAAGGCGCAGACCGGGGTCCAGATCGGCGTGAAGCCGGCCGGCGGCATCCGCACGACCAAGGACGCCCTCAAGTTCCTGGTCCTGGTCAACGAGACCGCGGGCGCGGACTGGCTGACCAACGAGTGGTTCCGCTTCGGCGCCTCCAGCCTGCTGAACGACCTGCTCATGCAGCGCCAGAAGCTGAGCACCGGGCGTTACTCCGGTCCCGACTACGTGACGGTGGACTGATCACCATGGCATCCCTCTTCGAGTACGCACCGGCTCCCGAGTCCCGCTCGGTCGTCGACATCGCCCCCTCCTACGGGCTCTTCATCGACGGCGAGTTCACCGACGCCGCCGACGGCAAGGTCTTCAAGACCGTCTCGCCGTCCTCCGAGGAAGTCCTCTCCGAGGTCGCCCGGGCCGGCGCCGCCGATGTCGACCGCGCCGTCAAGGCCGCCCGCCGCGCCTTCGAGAAGTGGTCCGCGCTGCCCGGCTCCGAGCGCGCCAAGTACCTCTTCCGCATCGCCCGGATCATCCAGGAGCGCAGCCGCGAGCTGGCCGTCCTGGAGACGCTGGACAACGGCAAGCCCATCAAGGAGACCCGCGACGCGGACCTCCCCCTGGTCGCCGCGCACTTCTTCTACTACGCGGGCTGGGCCGACAAGCTCGACCACGCCGGCTACGGCGCCAACCCGCGCCCGCTGGGCGTGGCCGGCCAGGTCATCCCGTGGAACTTCCCGCTGCTGATGCTCGCGTGGAAGATCGCCCCGGCGCTCGCCACCGGCAACACGGTCGTGCTGAAGCCGGCGGAGACCACCCCCCTCTCCGCGCTGTTCTTCGCGGACATCTGCCGCCAGGCCGGTCTGCCCAAGGGCGTCGTCAACATCGTCCCCGGCTACGGGGACGCGGGCGCCGAGCTCGTCGCCCACCCCGACGTCAACAAGGTCGCTTTCACCGGCTCCACCGCCGTCGGCAAGGCCATCGCCCGCCAGATCGCGGGGACCGACAAGAAGGTCACCCTGGAGCTGGGCGGCAAGGGTGCCAACATCGTCTTCGACGACGCCCCGATCGACCAGGCCGTCGAGGGAATCGTCAACGGCATCTTCTTCAACCAGGGCCAGGTCTGCTGCGCGGGCTCCCGCCTGCTGGTCCAGGAGTCGATCCACGACGAGCTGCTGGACTCCCTCAAGCGCCGCCTGAGCACCCTGCGCCTGGGCGACCCGCTGGACAAGAACACCGACATCGGCGCGATCAACTCCGCCGAGCAGCTCGCCCGGATCACGGCCCTGGCCGACACCGGCGAGGCCGAGGGCGCCGAGCGCTGGTCCCCGGCGTGCGAGCTGCCGTCCGCCGGCTACTGGTTCGCCCCGACGCTCTTCACCAACGTCACCCAGGCGCACACCGTCGCCCGTGACGAGATCTTCGGCCCGGTCCTGTCCGTGCTGACGTTCCGCACCCCGGACGAGGCCGTCGCCAAGGCCAACAACAGCCAGTACGGCCTGTCCGCCGGCATCTGGACGGAGAAGGGCTCCCGCATCCTCGCCGTCGCGGGCAAGCTCCGCGCGGGCGTCGTGTGGGCCAACACGTTCAACAAGTTCGACCCGACCTCGCCGTTCGGCGGTTACAAGGAGTCGGGCTTCGGCCGCGAAGGCGGCCGCCACGGTCTGGAGGCTTACCTCGATGTCTGAGTCCTCGGCGCGTCTGGGCGTCTTCAAGACCTACAAGCTGTACGTCGGGGGCAAGTTCCCCCGCTCCGAGAGCGGCCGGGTGTACGAGGTGAGCGACTCCAACGGCAAGTGGCTGGCCAACGCCCCGCTGTCCTCGCGCAAGGACGCCCGTGACGCGGTCGTCGCCGCGCGCAAGGCGTTCGGCGGCTGGGCCGGCGCGACCGCCTACAACCGGGGCCAGATCCTCTACCGCATCGCCGAGATGCTGGAGGGCCGCCGCGGGCAGTTCGTCCACGAGGTCCGCGAGGCGGAGGGCCTGTCCAAGGCGAAGGCCGCCGCCGTCGTGGACGCGGCCATCGACCGCTGGGTCTGGTACGCGGGCTGGACCGACAAGATCGGCCAGGTCGTCGGCGGGGCCAACCCCGTCGCGGGCCCGTTCTTCAACCTCTCCACCCCCGAGCCCACCGGTGTCGTCACCGTCGTCGCCCCGCAGGACTCGTCCTTCCTGGGCCTGGTCTCGGTGATCGCCCCGGTGATCGCGACGGGCAACACCGCCGTCGTCATCGCCAGCGAGAAGGCCCCGCTGCCCGCCCTGTCCCTGGGCGAGGTGCTGGCCACCTCCGACCTGCCGGGCGGCGTCGTCAACATCCTCTCCGGCAAGGCCGCCGAGATGGGCCCGCACCTCGCGGCCCACCAGGACGTCAACGCGATCGACCTCGCCGGCGCCGACGCGGCGCTGGCCAAGGAGCTGGAGATCGCGGCGGCGGACAACCTCAAGCGCGTCCTGCGTCCACAGCCTGTGGACGACTGGACCGCCGATCCGGGCACCTCGCGCATGACGGCGTTCCTGGAGACCAAGACGGTCTGGCACCCCACCGGGTCGCTGGGCTCGGGCGGCTCCTCGTACTAGCGGGACGTACGGGGGCGTCCCCACGAACCGGCCCCGGCAGCCAACCCCCCGGCTGCCGGGGCCTTCGTACGCCACCGCTCCACGCCCCCTGCCGAACGCCCCTGCCCGCCGGCTACTGCTTCGGCAGGACCGGACCCAGCAGCGAGGAGACCGCCGCCTGCGGGATCTCCTTCACCGACGGCCCCTGCGTCAGCACCCCCGTGACCATCGTCGTGCCCACGGCCGGGAAGTCGGCCACCTTCGTGGCCAGCCCGTTGTCGAGGGGGTCCACGCCGGTGTGGGCCAGCGGGTTCACCTTCAGGTTCGCGATCGGGTCCACGACCCCGGACACGGCCGCCGCCGGGTCCAGTTCCCCGGCCTGCGCCCCGCCGGCCGCCATGGCCAGGGCCGCCCCGGCCATGGAGAGGGTCAGCCCGGCGGCGCGGAGCTTCTTGGAAGAGGGTTCGGAGCCTGCGTGACGTGCCATGGGTTCCCGCCTGTGTTGGTAGTCGCCTGCGCACACAGCGTAGTCGAGGGGGTGGCTCCGGTTCCAACCCGCCGTGTGAGACCGGTCGCAGGGGCCGTCGGCGATGTGTTGATACGACGGGCCATGCCTCACACTGGTCTCCCGTGAGCTGTTCATCTCCCCTTCCGACGCGCGTCGTGCTCCTGACCGGTCCCTCGGGTTCCGGCAAGTCCTCGCTGGCGGCCCGCTCGGGGCTCCCCGTCCTGCGCCTGGACGACTTCTACAAGGAGCAGACGGACCCCACCCTCCCCCTGGTCGAAGGCAGCTCGGACATCGACTGGGACTCGCCGCGGTCCTGGGACGCGGACGCCGCCGTCGCCGCCGTCGCCGACCTCTGCCGGACCGGCCGCACCGAAGTCCCCGTCTACGACATCGCGACCAGCTCCGTCACCGGCGCGGAGACCCTGGACATCTCCCGCACCCCGCTGTTCATCGCGGAGGGCATCTTCGCCGCCGACATCGCCGCCCGCTGCCAGGAGCTCGGCCTGCTCGCCGACGCGATCTGCCTGCGCGGCCGGCCCTCCACCACCTTCCGCCGCCGCCTCGCCCGCGACCTGCGCGAAGGACGCAAGTCCCTGCCGTTCCTGGTACGCCGGGGGCTGCGCCTGATGCGGGCGGAGCGGGGCATCGTCGCCCGGCACGTCGCCCTCGGCGCCCACGCCTGCGGCCGCGACGAGGCCCTGGGCCGGCTCGCGGCAGCGGCGGCGGGCCGCCACCGCTCGGCGACCGCCGCCCTCGCGTAGCCGGGCCCACGACAAGAGGAGGCGGGACCGAGCGGACCCCCGTCCGCTCGATCCCGCCTCCATCCCCCCCATGGCCTCCGTCCCACCCCCGCAGGACGGACCCCCCTGGCCGGTGGCCTGTGGTCTGTGGTTGTGCCGGGCGCGCCCGGTGCGCGGTGCCCGTTGCGCGGTGTTACGCGACGAGCTCCCCGAAGGACTCCGCCTCGTCACGCCCGAAGCTCAGCGCCTCGTCCTCGCGCAGCCGGCGCAGCGAGCGCCAGATGCTCGACTTGACCGTGCCGACGCTGATCCCCAGGATCTCCGCGATCTCCGGGTCCGTGCGGCCCTCGTAGTAGCGCAGCACCAGCATCGTGCGCTGCGGCTCCGGGATCCGGGCCAGCGCCTGCCAGAGCACCGCGCGCAGCTCCGTACCGCGCATCGCGTCCGCGTCGGAGGCCGTCTCCGGCAGCTCCTCCGTCGGGTACTCGTTCAGCTTGCGCCGGCGCCAGGCGCTGATGTGCAGGTTCGTCATCGTGCGGCGCAGGTAGCCGCCCACCGCCGCCTTGTCGCTGATCCGGTCCCAGGCCCGGTACGTGGAGAACAGCGCGCTCTGCAACAGGTCCTCGGCCTCGTGGCGGTCGCCGGTGAGGTGGAAGGCCGTCGCGAACAGGGCGGCCCGCCGCTCCTGCACGTACGCCGTGAACTCCGCCTCGGCGGACGGCGAGGGAGAGGACGGGGAGGAGGGAGAAGAAGGGGTCCGCTGGGCGGGAACCGCCTGGTACTGGTTCGCGTCAATGGCTACGACGCGAGCCTGTCGCCGGGAGCCCGGCACCGTACGGACACCTGCCCGGCGGTTCGCGTCGTGCAGCCGCGTGACAACCGCGCTGGTGGTGGTGCTGTGCAGCGTGTTCATCTCGCGCCCCCCGTCGTGGAGTGTGGATCGGTCCGTGTCATCCGTGTCTCGATGACAAAAGACTGCCCGGCCGACTTAACCGGCGTGTCCGTCGACTGTCACAGCACTGTCACAGCCGTCTTCAGCCCCTCCCCACCCCTCTTCCCCGAGCCCGCCGCCGGATCCGGTGCCCGCGACGGTCGAACTCCGCGCGGCCGATGGGACAGAATGAGCCCGTGCCCTTCCTGTTGCTGATCGAGGACGACGACGCCATCCGCACGGCCCTCGAACTCTCCCTGACCCGCCAGGGCCACCGTGTGGCCACCGCGGCGACGGGTGAGGACGGCCTGAAACTGCTCCGCGAGCAGCGGCCGGACCTGATCGTGCTCGACGTCATGCTGCCCGGTATCGACGGCTTCGAGGTGTGCCGGAGGATCCGCCGCACCGACCAGCTGCCGATCATCCTGCTCACCGCGCGCAGCGACGACATCGATGTCGTCGTCGGCCTGGAGTCCGGAGCCGACGACTACGTCGTCAAGCCCGTCCAGGGGCGGGTCCTCGACGCCCGCATCCGGGCCGTGCTGCGCCGCGGCGAGCGCGAGGCCAGCGACTCCGCCGTCTTCGGGTCCCTCGTCATCGACCGGGCCGCCATGACGGTGACCAAGAACGGCGAGGACCTCCAGCTCACCCCGACCGAGCTGCGGCTGCTGCTGGAGCTCAGCCGGCGGCCCGGGCAGGCGCTGTCGCGCCAGCAGCTGCTGCGGCTGGTGTGGGAGCACGACTACCTCGGCGACTCCCGCCTCGTCGACGCGTGCGTGCAGCGGCTGCGCGCCAAGGTCGAGGAAGTGCCCTCCTCGCCGACCCTGATCCGTACGGTCCGCGGCGTCGGCTACCGGCTGGACTCCCCGCAGTGACCAAGGCACCCTTCGCGGGCCGGCGCTGGACCAGCCTGCGGGTGCGGCTGCTCGTGGTGTTCGCCCTGGTCGCGCTGGTGGCCGCGGTCTCCGCCTCCGGCATCGCCTACTGGCTCAACCGCGAGGCGGTGCTCACCCGTACCCAGGACGCGGCCCTGGGCGACTTCCGCCAGGAGATGCAGATCCGGGCCGCGGCCCTGCCCGCCGACCCCACCCCCGAGGAACTCCAGCGCACCGCCGAGCTGATGGCCGGCAGCAGCCCCGGGTACAGCGTGCTGCTCGTCCACGAACGCAAGGACAGGCGGCTGGTGTTCGGGGCGGCCGGGGCGACGTCCTTCGGGCTGGACGACGTACCGAAGTCCCTCCAGCACGCCGTGAACGACCGCCAGAAGAGCACGACCGCCAACGACTCCGAGTACCACATGTACTGGCAGCGGACGACGCCCCACGGCAACCCCTACCTGGTCGGCGGCACCCGGATCGTCGGCGGCGGCCCCACCGGCTACATGTACAAGTCCCTCGCCACCGAGCGGGACGACCTCAACGCGCTGGGCTGGTCGCTGACCATCGCCACCGGGCTGGCCCTGCTCGGCTCCGCGCTGCTCGCCCAGGCGGCGGCCCGGACCGTGCTCAAGCCCGTCCAGCGGCTCGGCGAGGCGGCCCGCCGGCTGGGGGAGGGCGAGCTCGACCACCGGCTCGACGTCTCCGGCACCGACGAACTCGCCGACCTGTCGCGGACGTTCAACCGCACGGCGGAGGCGCTGGAGAAGAAGGTCGCCGACATGAGCGCCCGCGAGGAGGCCAGCCGGCGGTTCGTCGCCGACATGAGCCACGAACTGCGCACCCCGCTCACGGCGTTGACGGCGGTCGCCGAGGTGCTGGAGGAGGAGGTCGACGACCTCGATCCGATGATCGCGCCGGCGGTGGGCCTGGTGGTCAGCGAGACCCGGCGGCTGAACGACCTGGTGGAGAACCTGATGGAGGTTACCCGCTTCGACGCGGGCACGGCCCGGCTGGTGCTCGACGACGTGAACGTCGCCGACCAGGTCACCGCCTGCATCGACGCCCGCGCCTGGCTGGACGCCGTCGAGGTCGACGCCGGACGCGGCATCGTGGCACGGCTCGACCCGCGACGGCTCGACGTGATCCTGGCCAACCTGATCGGCAACGCCCTCAAGCACGGCGGATCGCCGGTGCGGGTGTCGGTGCGGGTGGAGGAGGAGTGGCTGGTCGTCGCGGTCAAGGACAACGGGCCGGGCATCCCCGAAGAGGTCCTGCCGCACGTCTTCGACCGCTTCTACAAGGCCAGCGCCTCCCGGCCGAAGTCCGACGGCAGCGGGCTGGGCCTGTCCATCGCCATGGAGAACGCGCACATCCACGGGGGCGACATCACGGCCGCGAACGGCCCGGACGGCGGGGCCGTCTTCACGCTGCGGCTGCCGATGGACGTGGGGAAGGTGATCGCCGGTGACGGTACGGACGCGTAGCCCGCGTAGCCCGCGTAGCGCGCGGGTGACCGTGGTGGCGGTGGTGGCCCTAGCGGTCCTGGCCCCGGTCCTGTCCGGGTGCGGGATCCGGGCCACGACCGTCCCGGTCGACGTGGGCCCGGCCCCGTCCCGGGTGTCCTGCGACACGCCGGACGTGCCGCCCGGGCAGAGCGGGGTGCAGGGGTTCCGCGCCAAGATCGAGCTGGTCTGCGGCTCGCAGCTGGTGGCGGTGGACCGGGTCGTCCCGGTGCCGGAGAAGCGGACCGGGCGCGAGCCCGTCACGCTGGTCGCGCAGGCCCTGCTGGAGGAACTGGGGCGCCCCCTGTCCGACCAGGAGCGCGAGGGCGGCTTCACCACCGTGGTCCGGGACGGGCTGACGGCCGCTCCGGCGCGCCCGGGCGACCCGGCGGGCGCGGTACGGCTGAGCCGCAAGCCGGAGGACCTGCCGCCGGTGGCACTGGCCCAGATCGTCTGCACGCTCTCCGCGAGCGACGCCGTCTCGGCCGGCCCGGGCCCGGTGGTCCTGGGCGGCCCGGACGCGGACCCACCCCGTGCCTGGGAATGCACGGACGCGGTCCGCTCCCGCCCGGAATCCGCCCCGACCCTGGGCGAACTGGTCCGCCCGACGGCGTCCCCGTCGGGGACGCCGGGGTCCTGAGGCGGCTGCCCCGGTCGGGCCGTCGGGGTCGTTGGGGTCGTCGGGGTCCTGAGGCGGCCGTACTTGTCGGGGTCCTGAGGCGGTGGTCCGGCTCGCTGTTCGTTTCCTCGCGGTGCGGGCCCGCTATCTCCCCCGCACCCGGGGAGGCGGGTGGGCAGCCACCGGCCTCCCCGGGTGCGGGGGAGACAGCGGGCCCCCGGGACGCACGCGGCCCCCCGTAGCCGGAGCTGCGGGGGGCCGGGGTGGTGGCAGGGGGGGGCGGGCTAGAGGCCCATGGCTGCCGAGAGGTCCTTTTTGAGGGTGTCCAGGACTTCCTGGCCTCTCGTGCGGGCCGGGGTGAGGTCCGAGGGGTCCGCCACCGGGACGACCACCTCCAGGTAGCACTTCAGCTTCGGCTCCGTGCCCGACGGGCGGCAGATGACGCGCGCCTTGTAGTCGCCCTCCAGGTAGTAGCGCAGGCCGTCCGTGGGCGGGAGCTTCGCCGTGCCCTGGGAGAGGTCCTCCGCCGAGACCACCCGCAGGCCCGCCAGGGCCGTCGGGGGCTGTGCGCGCAGCTGGGCCATCGCGTTGGCGATGACCGACAGGTCCGAGACGCGGACCGACAGCTGGTCGGTGTGGTGGAGGCCGTGGGCCATCGCCAGGTCGTCCAGGAGGTCGGTCAGGGTGCGGCCCTGCTCCTTGAGTTCGGAGGCCAGTTCGGCGACCAGCAGGGCGGCGGTGATGCCGTCCTTGTCGCGGACGCCCTCGGGGTCCACGCAGTAGCCGAGCGCTTCCTCGTAGCCGTAGCGCAGACCCTCCACGCGGGAGATCCACTTGAAGCCCGTGAGGGTCTCCTCGTAGCCGAGGTGCGCCGCCTCGGCGATGCGGCCCAGGAGGGACGAGGAGACGATCGACTCGGCGAAGACGCCCTGCGCGCCCTTGTGCACGAGGTGGGCCGCCAGGAGGGCGCCGACCTCGTCGCCGCGCAGCATGCGCCAGCCGCCGTCGTCGGGGACCGCCACCGCGCAGCGGTCGGCGTCCGGGTCGTTGGCGATCACGATGTCCGGCTGGACCTCGGCGGCCTTCGCGAAGGCCAGGTCCATCGCGCCGGGCTCCTCCGGGTTGGGGAAGGCGACCGTCGGGAAGGCCGGGTCCGGCTCCGCCTGCTCGGCGACGAGGACCGGCTCCGGGAAGCCGTGCCGGGCGAAGGCCGCCATGACGACGTCCTTGCCGACGCCGTGCATGGCCGTGTAGACGGTCCGCACGCCGCGCGGGGAGGCGGGCGTCAGGACGGCGTCGGTGCGCGCCAGGTACGCCTCCAGGACCTCCTCGTCGAGCTGGAGCCAGCCTTCCGAGGGGCGGGGGACGTCGGCGAGGGAGGCGATCGCGTCGATCTCCGCCGCGATCTGCGCGTCGGCGGGGGAGACGATCTGCGAGCCGTCGCCGAGGTAGACCTTGTAGCCGTTGTCCCGGGGAGGGTTGTGGCTGGCGGTCACCTCGACGCCGGCGACGGCTCCCAGGTGCCTTATGGCGTACGCGAGGACGGGCGTGGGCAGCGGGCGGGGCAGTACGGCCGCGCGCAGTCCGGCGCCGGTCATCACGGCGGCGGTGTCGCGGGCGAAGTCCGCGGACTTGTAGCGCGCGTCGTAGCCGACGACCACGAGGCCGCCGTCGTGGCCCTGGGCCTTCAGGTAGGCCGCCAGCCCCGCCGCGGCGCGGATGACCACCGAGCGGTTCATCCGCATCGGGCCCGCGCCGATCTCCCCGCGCAGTCCGGCGGTGCCGAACTGGAGCGTGCCGGAGAAACGGTCCGCGAGCTCGGCGGTGTCGCCCGCGTCGATGAGCGCCGTCAGCTCCGCCGCGGTCTCCGGGTCCGGGTCCTCGGCCAGCCAGGCGCGTGCCCGGGTGAGGAGGTCGTCGTCCTTTTCCTGCACTGCTTCCGCCTTGCCTCTCGTACGTCGTCGGTCGTCGGTCAGATGCGGGCGAGGACCTGCGTCAGCAGGGTGCCCATGCGGGCGGCGGAGTCGCGGCCGGCCTGGAGGACCTCTTCGTGGTTCAGCGGCTCGCCCGACAGGCCCGCGGCCAGGTTGGTGACCAGGGAGATGCCGAGCACCTCGGCGCCGGCCTCACGGGCGGCGATGGCCTCCAGCACGGTGGACATGCCGACCAGGTCGGCGCCCATGACGCGGATCATGTTGATCTCGGCCGGGGTCTCGTAGTGCGGCCCGGGGAACTGGACGTAGACGCCCTCTTCGAGGGTCTCGTCGATCTCCTTGCACATCGCGCGCAGGCGCGGCGAGTACAGGTCGGTGAGGTCCACGAAGTTCGCGCCGACGATCGGCGAGGTCGCGGTGAGGTTGAGGTGGTCGCTGATCAGGACGGGCTGGCCGGGCTTCATGCCCTCGCGCAGGCCGCCGCAGCCGTTGGTGAGGACGACGGTCTTGCAGCCGGCGGCGACGGCGGTACGGACGCCGTGGGCGACGGCGGCGACGCCGCGGCCCTCGTAGAAGTGGGTCCGGCCGAGGAAGAGCAGGGCGCGCTTGTCGCCGATCTTGTACGAGCGGATCTTGCCGCCGTGGCCCTCGACGGCGGGCGGCGGGAAGCCGGGCAGCTCGGTGACCGGGAACTCGGCCTCGGGCGCGCCGAGGGCCTCTGCGGCGGGGGCCCAGCCGGAGCCCATGACGAGGGCGACATCGTGGGATTCGACGCCGGTGAGCTCGCGGAGGCGGGCGGCGGCGGCGTCGGCGGCGGCGAAGGGGTCGGTAACAGATGCGTTCACGCGGATGAGCGTAGCCGCTGTTGGCCTACGCGCGTAGATGGCACAGCTCACGGTGTTCGGATCGTTGCCTTGTCGTTTCCGCCGAATCGTCCCGGAGGGCGTGGGGGGCCGCCGCGCGGAGCCTTCTCCCCGCCCCGCCCTTTCTCCGTTTCCGCCTCAATCGCCGGCGGGGCTGGAATGGCTCCGGGGGTTCCGCCCGGACCCCCGCGCCTTCAAGCGCCGGCGGGGCTCGGAGGGGTCAGCAGGGGCGTTTGCGGAGTTCCATGACGTAGTCGTGGGGGGCGCCCGCGGATTCCGCCGCGTCGGCGATCTCGCCCAGGTAGCGGGCCGAGGGGAGGCCGCCCTCGTAGCCGTTCAGGACGTAGCACCAGGCCGCCTCCTCGCCGTCCAGGGTGTGGACCCGGATGCGCATACGGCGGTAGATGTCGAGGCCGACGCCCTCCCAGCGGTCCATCGAGTCCTCGTCCAGCGGTGCGATGTCGTACAGGGCGACGAAGACCTGCTGACGGGGTGCTTCCACGACGGTGGCGAGGGCGCCCTCCCAGCCCATCTGCTCACCGCCGAACGTCAGCCGCCAGTCGTTGATCCAGCCCGTGCCGCGCAGCGGCGAATGCGGAGCGCGGCGCGTCATCAGCCGCGGGTCGAGGTTGCCGGCGTACGCGGCGTAGAGCGACATGAGGTCGAGGGTACGGGAGGGGTACCCCGGCGCGCGTGCCCGGATGGCGCACGGATGACAGGACCAGGAGTGGAGCACCTTGAAGCGTGCGGGACAATGGGCGTGGAATGCATCCCCCGGGGAGACCCCCCGGATCGCCGGCCGGGGCGGCAGCCGGCCGGGCAGACGTGAGGCGGAGTTTTCGTGACCCGGATCGTGATCATCGGCGGCGGACCCGGCGGGTATGAGGCGGCCCTGGTAGGGGCCCAGCTCGGCGCGGAGGTGACCGTCGTCGACTGCGACGGTCTGGGCGGGGCGTCGGTGCTGACCGACTGCGTGCCCTCCAAGACCCTCATCGCGACCGCCGAGGTCATGACCACCTTCGACTCCTCCTACGAGGAGCTCGGCATCGTCGTCGCCGACGACACCCCGCCCCTGGAGCAGGCCGCCCGCGTGGTCGGCGTCGACCTCGGCAAGGTGAACCGGCGTGTGAAGCGCCTCGCGCTCGCCCAGTCGCACGACATCACCGCCTCCGTGACCCGCGCCGGCGCCCGCGTCCTGCGCGGCCGGGGCAAGCTCGGCGGCCCGCAGGGCATCGACGGCACCCGGGACGTCATCGTCACCGCGGCCGACGGCACCGAGACGATCCTCACCGCCGACGCCGTGCTGATCGCCACCGGCGGCACCCCCCGCGAGATCCCGGACGCGATGCCGGACGGCGAGCGGATCCTGAACTGGACCCAGGTCTACGACCTGGAGGAGCTCCCCGAAGAGCTGATCGTGGTGGGCTCGGGTGTGACCGGAGCCGAGTTCGCGGGCGCCTACCAGGCGCTGGGCTCCCGGGTGACGCTCGTCTCCTCCCGCGACCGCGTGCTGCCCGGCGAGGACCCGGACGCGGCCGCCGTCCTGGAGGACGTCTTCCGGCGCCGCGGCATGAACGTCATCGGCCGCTCGCGCGCCGAGTCCGCCAAGCGGGTCGGCGACCGGGTCGAGGTCACCCTCTCCGACGGACGGGTCATCACCGGCACCCACTGCCTGATGGCGGTCGGCGCGATCCCCAACACCCGGAACATGAACCTGGAGGAGTCCGGGGTCCGGCTGAAGGAGTCCGGGCACATCTGGACCGACAAGGTCTCGCGGACCTCCTCGCCCGGCGTGTACGCCGCCGGCGACGTCACCGGGGTGTTCGCGCTGGCGTCCGTCGCCGCCATGCAGGGGCGCATCGCCATGTACCACTTCCTCGGCGACGCGGTGGCCCCGCTGAACCTGAAGACGGTCTCCTCGAACGTCTTCACCGACCCCGAGATCGCCACGGTGGGTTACACCCAGGCCGATGTGGACGCCGGGAAGATCGACGCCCGTGTCGTGAAGCTGCCCCTGCTGCGCAACCCGCGCGCCAAGATGCAGGGCATCCGGGACGGGTTCGTGAAGATGTTCTGCCGTCCGGGCACGGGGATCGTGGTCGGCGGTGTGGTCGTCGCCCCGCGCGCGAGCGAGCTGATCCACCCGATTTCGATCGCCGTCGACAACAATCTGACGGTCGAGCAGATCGCAAACGCGTTCACCGTGTACCCCTCGCTGTCGGGTTCGATCGCCGAGGTCGCCCGCCAGCTGCACACGCGCAAGACGGGCGGCGAGGCGTAGGACGCGCCGCGCCCCGGTCAACCGGCCCTGCTGGGAGGGGGCTTGGGGCCGGTTCCGGGGCGGCCGGGATGGCCTGCGGGCGGACGGCCGGTGTCCGGTCGGACGCGTATACCACTTGTCGCCCTACCGTATGGACAACTTCGGTATTCCGGTGCAAGGAGCTGAAAGCAGACGGTCGTTGGCGTTACTGTCAGTTTCGTGTTCGCTGCTGAACGTCGCCAATTGATCCTCGAAATGGTGCGGGCCAACGGAGCGGTTTCGCTCCGTGAGCTCGCCCGCGTCGTCCAGACCTCCGAAGTGACCGTACGGCGGGACGTGCGGGCACTGGAGGCAGAAGGACTCCTCGACCGCCGGCACGGCGGTGCGGTTCTGCCGGGCGGTTTCACGCGGGAGTCCGGCTTTCCGCAAAAATCCCATCTCGCGACGGCGGAGAAGACCGCCATCGCCGATGTCGCGGCCGGCCTCGTCGAAGAAGGCGAGGCCGTCGTCGTCGGCGCGGGTACCACGACCCAGGAGCTGGCCCGCCGGCTCGCGCGGGTGCCCGGTCTGACCGTCGTCACCAACTCGCTGCTCGTCGCCCAGGCGCTGGCCCATGCCAACCGGGTGGAGGTGGTGATGACCGGCGGCACGTTGCGCGGGTCGAACTACGCCCTCGTCGGCAGCGGCGCGGAGCAGTCCCTCCAGGGGCTGCGGGTCTCGCGGGCCTTCCTGTCCGGCAGCGGTCTGACCGCCGAGCGCGGGCTGTCCACGTCCAACATGCTCTCCGCGAGCGTGGACCGGGCGCTGGTGCAGGCGGCGGCGGAGGTGGTGGTCCTGGCGGACCACACCAAGCTGGGTACCGACACGATGTTCCAGACGGTGCCGACGGACGTGATGACGCGCCTGGTGACCGACGAGCCGCCGCAGCATGACGACCGGGCCGCCACGGAGTTGCAGGCGCTGGCCGATCAGGGGGTCCAGATCACTGTGGCGGGGGCGGCGCCGGCCTCCGGGGGGCACGGGGCCGGCGGGGCCGGTGGCGGGGGCGCGGAGGGGATGCCGGGGCGTCGGCCGCGGCGGGAGTCGCCGTTGCCGGTCCAGCGGCGCGGGGGGCCGGCCGGGCCCCTGCGGAGTGCGGCGGGGGGGATGCTGGAGCCGCAGGCCGGCGGCGCGGAGCGGGGGCGGGTGGCGGACCTGAGGCGCCGCTAGGGCGTCCGCCCCCCGCCGGTGTCCTTCGCCGGGCTGTTCCCGCCAGGGCGGCCCGTCGGGGCACCGGTGCGGGGTGGGCGGCCCTGCGGGGCTGGTCCCCTACCCGCCCTTCCTGCCCCAGCTACCGCTGGGAGGTGCCCCCAGTTCCCCGGGGCTCCGCCCCGGACCCGTACGGGCGCTGCGCGCCCGTCGCCTCAAACGCCGGCGGGGCTGAAAAGCCCTGGGGCTCCGCCCCGGGCCCCTGGGGGCTCCGCCCCCAGACCCCCGCTCCTCAAACGCCGGAGGGGCTGTAGGTACGGCGGAGGGGCTGTAGGTACGGCGGAAGGGCTGTAGGTACGGCGGAGGGGCTGTAGGTACGGCGGAAGGGCTGTAGGTACGGCGGAGGGGCAATGGATACGGCGGAAGGGCCGTAGAGACGCCGGAGGGGCCGTGGATACGCCGGAGGGGCTACAGACAACTGTCTGTAGCCCCTCCGGCGTTGGTGTCAGTCCTTGATCTCGCAGATCGCGGCGCCCGAGGTGAGGGAGGCACCCACCTCTGCCGTCAGGCCGACGATGGTGCCCGAGCGGTGGGCGTTGAGGGGCTGTTCCATCTTCATGGCCTCCAGGACCACGATGAGGTCGCCCTCGTTGACCTGCTGGCCCTCTTCCACCGCGACCTTGACGATCGTGCCCTGCATCGGGGACGCGAGGGTGTCGCCGGAGGCGGCCGGGCCGGACTTCTTGGCGGCGCGGCGCTTGGGCTTGGCGCCACCGGCGGCGGCGGTGCGGGCCAGGGTCATGCCCAGGCTGGAGGGGAGGGAGACCTCCAGGCGCTTGCCGCCGACCTCGACGACGACCGTCTCGCGGCCGGGCTCGTCCTCGGTGTCCTCGGCGGCCGGGGCCTGGAAGGGCGGGATCTCGTTGACGAACTCGGTCTCGATCCAGCGGGTGTGGACCGTGAACGGGGTGCCGTCGGCGGGGGCGAAGGCGGGGTCGGCGACGACCGCGCGGTGGAAGGGGATGGCGGTGGCCATGCCCTCCACCTGGAACTCCTCCAGGGCGCGGGCGGCGCGCTGGAGGGCCTGCTCGCGGGTGGCGCCGGTGACGATCAGCTTGGCCAGGAGGGAGTCCCAGGCGGGGCCGATGACCGAGCCGGACTCCACGCCGGCGTCCAGGCGGACACCCGGGCCGGACGGCGGGTCGAAGCGGGTGACGGTGCCGGGGGCGGGCAGGAAGCCCCGGCCCGGGTCCTCGCCGTTGATGCGGAACTCGAAGGAGTGGCCGCGCAGGACGGGGTCGCCGTAGCCGAGTTCCTCGCCGTCGGCGATGCGGAACATCTCGCGGACGAGGTCGATGCCGGCGACCTCCTCGGTGACGGGGTGCTCGACCTGGAGTCGGGTGTTGACCTCCAGGAAGGAGATGGTGCCGTCGGTGCCGACGAGGAACTCGACGGTGCCCGCGCCGACGTAGCCGGCTTCCTTGAGGATGGCCTTGGACGCGGCGTAGAGCTCGGCGTTCTGGGCCTCGGACAGGAACGGGGCGGGGGCTTCCTCGACCAGCTTCTGGTGGCGGCGCTGGAGGGAGCAGTCGCGGGTGGAGACGACGACGACGTTGCCGTGGGTGTCGGCCAGGCACTGGGTCTCGACGTGGCGGGGCTTGTCGAGGTAGCGCTCGACGAAGCACTCGCCGCGGCCGAAGGCGGCCACGGCCTCGCGGACGGCGGAGTCGTAGAGCTCGGGGACCTCTTCGAGGGTGCGGGCGACCTTCAGGCCGCGGCCGCCGCCGCCGAAGGCGGCCTTGATGGCGATGGGGAGCCCGTGCTCCTGGGCGAAGGCGATGACCTCGTCCGCGCCCGAGACCGGGTCCGGGGTGCCCGCGACCAGGGGCGCGCCGGCGCGCTGGGCGATGTGGCGGGCGGCGACCTTGTCGCCGAGGTCGCGGATGGCCTGCGGCGGCGGGCCGATCCAGGTCAGGCCCGCGTCGATGACGGCCTGGGCGAACTCGGCGTTCTCCGACAGGAAGCCGTATCCGGGGTGGATGGCGTCCGCGCCCGAGTCGGCGGCGGCCTGCAGGACCTTGCCGATGTCGAGGTAGCTGGCCGCAGGGGTGTCACCGCCCAACGCGAAAGCTTCGTCTGCCGCGCGGACGTGCAGAGCGTCCCGGTCCGGATCGGCGTAGACGGCTACGCTCGCGATCCCGGCGTCCCGGCAGGCCCGGGCAACGCGGACAGCGATTTCGCCACGGTTGGCGATGAGCACCTTGCGCACGATGGCTCCCTCCTTGAAACAAGCTGAGTTTAGGGACTGCCGACACGGCCTTACGACCCTTCCCCGGTGGTGAGCTTGCCCACACAGAGCGTGATGCGAGTGCCCCTTGAGTGTGAAAACCCTTGTGTCACCCCAGGTCAGGGAGATCCCCGACTGCACAGTAACCCTGCGGCGCGTCGGAGGTCTCTGTTCGGCCGGTCAGCCGCCCCCGTCGATTCTTTGTGGAGTCCCTACGAACGGCCTATGCATTCTTTGCGTGAGAGCCGTCACGGCACCCCGGGCGTAACGAAGCTGTGCCGACCCCTTGTCCGCAGGTTTACTCGTTAGTAGCCTCCGTGGCGTCGAACACGCTTGTGGCGTGGGAGGGATGGGGGCGTCGTGCTGCGCAGACTCGTGGCGGGGCTGGGCGCGCTCGCGCTCGTCGTCGAGGCGGCGGTGCTCGTGGTCGCCCATCTGGTCCTCGCCCGGACGACCGCCGCCCAGTCGATGTCCGTCGCGGGCAGCGACCCTGAGGTCATGTCCACGGCGACCTACGCGCTGGGTGCGGTCCTCGGGGCCTTCCTCCTGCTGGCCGCCGTCCTCCTCGCCGTCGCCGCGCTGCGCGACCGTCTGCCCGGCCGCGCCGCCCGGGTGGTCCTCGTCGCCGCCGCCGTCACCCACCTGGTGCTCGGCGCCCTCGCCGCCGCGCTCGTCGGCTGGGGTGCCTTCGCGGTGACCATGGTGATCTTCTGCCTGATCGCCGGGGCCCTGACGCTCTACGCCGACCGGGCGGGGGCGGACGCGCCCGTGGAGGGGATCAGACCCACAAGTCCGTGATGGACACGTCCAGTTCGCCCAGCAGGGAGCGCAGCAGCGGCATCGACAGGCCGATGACGTTGCCCGGGTCCCCGTCGATGCCGTCGATGAACGGCGACGACAGCCCGTCCAGGGTGAACGCCCCGGCCACGTGCAGCGGCTCGCCGCTCTCCACGTACGCCGCCACCTCCGCGTCCGTCGGCTCGCCGAAGTGGACCGTCGTCGAGGCCGTGGCCGAGACCTGACGGCCCGTCGCCGTGTCGATCACGCAGTGGCCCGTGCGCAGGACGCCGGAGCGGCCGCGCATCGACTTCCAGCGGGCCGTGGCCTCCGCCGCGTCCGCCGGCTTGCCCAGTGCCTCGCCGTCCAGCTCCAGCACGGAGTCGCAGCCGACCACCAGCGCGCCGGCGGCCTCCGGGAGCTCCGCCACCACGCCCGCCTTGGCCTCGGCCAGGGCCAGCGCCAGGTCGGCGGGGTTGTCGTGGTCCAGGGTGTCCTCGTCGAAGCCGCTGACGATCACGTGCGGGGCCAGCCCGGCCTGCCGCAGCAGGTTCAGCCGGGCGGGGGAGGCGGAAGCGAGGACGAGCGTGCGTACGGTCATGGGGGCCAGCCTAGAACGGGGCCACGCCCAGCACGTAGACGCCCACCAGGGTGGCCAGCAGCAGCACCACCAGCATCCGCCGCAGCATCGCCTGGGCGTCGCGCATCTGCTTCGGCGGCTCGTCCTTCGGGTCTGACCAGAGCATGCTCCGATCCTTGCCCCGGCGCGCCGGTGGCGCCTGAGTACGGGTACTCAGGCGCCACCGTCCGTTCGCGTCATATTCCGGGCCGCGGCCCGCGGTTCAGCCCTGCTGGGGCCAGTACGTACGCCCCCACGCCCGCGGCCCGGGCCGCAGCGTGTGCCGGCGGGCCACCCGGCCCGGCGCCGACCACTCGTCGGGGACCCGGGGCGCGCCCGACGGTGCCGAGGCCAGCGCCGCCGCGCGCGCGTGGACCACCGCCAGTGCGGCGGCCAGCTCCTCGGGGGTCGGATTGCCCTTGACGACCTTGATCATCACTGTGAGCTCCTCGGGGACCTAGAGGGGGATGTTGCCGTGCTTCTTCGGGGGCAGCGACTCCCGCTTGGTGCGCAGCTGCCGCAGTCCCTTCACCACGTGGGCGCGGGTCTCGGACGGCATGGTCACCGCGTCGATGTAACCGCGCTCGGCGGCCGTGTACGGGTTGAGCAGGGCGTCCTCGTACTCGGTGATGAGCCGGGCCCGGGTCTCCTCCACCTCCTCCGGGGCGGCCTCCGCGATCGTGCGCCGGTGCAGGATGTTGACCGCGCCCTGCGCGCCCATGACGGCGATCTGGGCGGTCGGCCAGGCCAGGTTCAGGTCCGCGCCGAGGTGCTTGGAGCCCATGACGTCGTAGGCCCCGCCGAACGCCTTGCGGGTGATGACGGTGATGAGCGGGACGGTGGCCTCGGCGTAGGCGTAGATCAGCTTGGCCCCGCGCCGGATGATTCCGTTGTATTCCTGGTCGGTGCCCGGGAGGAAGCCCGGGACGTCGACGAAGGTCAGGACCGGGATGTTGAAGGCGTCGCACGTCCGTACGAAGCGTGCGGCCTTCTCCGAGGCGTTGATGTCCAGGCAGCCGGCGAACTGCATCGGCTGGTTGGCGACCACGCCCACCGGGTGTCCCTCGACGCGGCCGAAGCCGGTCAGGATGTTCGGGGCGAACAGGGACTGCGTCTCCAGGAACTCCCCGTCGTCCAGCACGTGCTCAATCACAGTGTGCATGTCGTACGGCTGGTTCGCACTGTCCGGGATCAGCACGTCCAGTTCGAGGTCGGTGTCGGTGACCTCGGTGTCCGCCTCCTCCGGGAAGGCGGGCGGCTCGGAGAGGTTGTTCGACGGCAGGTAGGCGAGCAGCGACTTCACGTACTCGATGGCGTCCTTCTCGTCACCCGCCATGTGGTGCGCCACGCCCGAGGTGGAGTTGTGGGTGCGCGCACCGCCCAGCTCCTCGAAGCCGACGTCCTCGCCGGTGACCGTCTTGATGACGTCCGGGCCGGTGATGAACATGTGCGAGGTCTGGTCGACCATGACCGTGAAGTCGGTGATCGCCGGGGAGTAGACGGCGCCGCCCGCGCAGGGGCCGACGACCAGGCTGATCTGCGGGATCACGCCCGAGGCGTGGACGTTGCGGCGGAAGATCTCGCCGTACATGCCCAGCGCGCTGACGCCCTCCTGGATGCGGGCGCCGCCGGAGTCGTTGATGCCGATGACCGGGCAGCCGGTCTTGAGGGCGAAGTCCATCACCTTGATGATCTTCTGGCCGTAGACCTCGCCGAGGGCCCCGCCGAAGACGGTGAAGTCCTGCGAGAACACGGCCACCGGGCGGCCGTCCACCGTGCCGTAGCCGGTGACGACGCCGTCGCCGTAGGGGCGGGTCTTCTCCAGCCCGAAGTTCGTCGACCGGTGCCGGGCGAACTCGTCCAGCTCGACGAACGACCCCTCGTCCAGGAGCAGCGCCACCCGCTCACGCGCCGTCAGCTTGCCCTTGGCATGCTGCTTCTCGACGGCGCGCTCGGAACCGGCGTGCGTGGCTTCGTCGATTCGGCGCCGCAGGTCCGCGAGCTTGCCCGCGGTCGTGTGCATGTCGATCGGCTCTGAGGGTTGGGACATCGGGGTCGCGGCTCCCTGTGTGGTGTCAACTGCCTGGTCAATTGATTGACTGCTGCTGGCTACTGGTGCGTAGCGTATCGGCGGGCATGGCGCTCGGCAGTGCGGCGTTTGACACACCTACATTTGCTTGCATGACTCCACAAGATGCTTCATCCGGAGCGACCCCGAGCCGCTGGTCGAACCTGGACCGCCCGCCCCTGAACGCCACCGCGCTCTCGCGGGCGCTCGTCACGCCGGGCGGCCTGTGGACCTCGCTGGAGGTCGTCGCCTCCACCGGGTCCACCAACACCGATCTCGCGGCGCGGTCCGCTCAGGCTCCCGAGGGGACCGTCCTGGTCGCGGAGGAGCAGACCGCCGGCCGGGGGCGGCTCGACCGCAGCTGGGTCGCGCCGGCCCGGTCCGGGCTGTTCTTCTCCGTCCTGCTCAAGCCGGGGCCGGGCGTGCCCGAGGAACGCTGGGCGTGGCTGACCCTGCTCGCCGGGGTGGCCACGGCCACCGGGCTGTCGCGGGCGGCGGGCGTGGAGGCCCTGCTCAAGTGGCCCAACGACCTGCTGGTCACCGTGGAGGGCGAGGAGCGCAAGGCGGGCGGGATCCTCGCCGAGCGGGTGTCCGGGGGCGTGGTCATCGGGGTCGGCCTCAACGTCACCCTCACCGAGGACGAGCTCCCCGTGCCGACCGCGGGCTCCCTGGCCCTGGCGAAGGCGACGGTGACGGACCGCGAACCCCTGCTGAAGGCCGTCCTGCGGTCCCTGGAGGAGTGGTACGGGCGCTGGCGCGACGCCGCCGGGGATCCGGGGGAGAGCGGGCTGCAGGAGACGTACGCGGCGGGCTGCGCCACCCTCGGCCGGCACGTGCGGGCGGAGCTCCCGGGGGGTCGGACCCTCACCGGTACGGCCGAGGCGCTGGACGCCGACGGCCGCCTGGTCATCCGGACGGCCGAGGACGAGCGGGTGGCCGTCGGAGCGGGCGACGTGGTGCACCTGCGGGCGGTCCACTAGGGCCTCCCCGGGGCTGCGACGTGGGCGGGGCCGGAAGTGGGGGAGTGAGCTACGGCACACCTGCCGTATGGTTTAGGCGATCCCGATCGGGCTCCCCGGACGCGCACGGAAATGGACAGGAGGCGGCCCTTGACCGTCGGCGACTCTACGTCCAGCGCGTCCTCGTCCGGCTCCGCGAGCGGCCACGGGACCCCGATCGGACGCGACCAGCACACCCCCTTCCACGAGGTCGACCACGCGGCGCAGCCCACCGCCGACCCGCTGGCCATCCGGCTGGAGCAGCTCATCCTGGGAGCCGAGCGGCGGTACACGCCCTTCCAGGCGGCCCGCAGCGCCGGAGTCTCGATGGAGCTGGCCTCCCGCTTCTGGCGGGCCATGGGCTTCGCCGACATCGGGCAGGCCAAGGCGCTGACGGAGGCCGACGTGCTGGCGCTGCGGCGCCTGGCGGGTCTGGTGGAGGCGGGGCTGCTGAGCGAGCCGATGGCGGTGCAGGTCGCCCGTTCCACCGGACAGACCACCGCCCGGCTGGCCGAATGGCAGATCGACTCCTTCCTGGAGGGGCTGACGGAGCCGCCCGAGCCCGGAATGACCCGTACGGAGGTCACGTACCCGCTGGTCGAGCTGCTGCTGCCGGAGCTGGAGGAGTTCCTCGTCTACGTGTGGCGCCGGCAGCTGGCGGCGGCCACGGGCCGGGTGGTGCAGGTCGCGGACGACGAGGAGATGGTCGACCGGCGGCTCGCCGTCGGCTTCGCGGACCTGGTCGGCTTCACCCGGCTCACCCGGCGGCTGGAGGAGGAGGAGCTCGGCGAACTGGTCGAAGCCTTCGAGACCACGGCCGCCGACCTGGTCGCCGCGCACGGCGGCCGGCTGATCAAGACCCTCGGCGACGAGGTGCTCTACGCCGCCGACGACGCGGCGACGGCCGCCGAGATCGCGCTGCGGCTGATCGAGACGATGGAGGCGGACGCGAAGATGCCGGAGCTGCGCGTCGGCATAGCGTTCGGGACGGTCACGACCCGCATGGGCGACGTCTTCGGCACGACCGTGAACCTCGCGAGCCGGCTGACCTCGATAGCGCCGAAGGACGCCGTGCTGGTGGACGGCGCGATGGCCGAGGAGCTGGGCCGCACGGGCGCCGCGCCGAAGTCCGAGAAGGACGCCGAGAGCGAGGAGGGCGGCGGCTCGTACCGTTTCGCGCTCCAGCCGATGTGGCAGCGGCCGGTGCGCGGACTGGGTGTCGTGGAGCCCTGGTCGTTGACGCGGCGGACGCCTAAGATCCCCGGGTAACGTCCGTTAACTTTTCCGGGGAGTGTGTGCCGTGAGCGGGAACGAAGCCCGATTCGGGGAGTTCGTGGCGGTGCGGCGGCACGGCGTGGACGGTGTGGTCGCGGAGCTGGTCCTGGACCGGCCCAAGGCGATGAACGCCGTCTCGACGGAGATGGCCCGCTCGGTCTCGGCCGCCTGCGACGCGCTCGCCGCCGACCGGGGCGTACGCGTCGTCGTCCTGTCCTCCACGCACGAGCGCGCCTTCTGCGTGGGCGCGGACCTCAAGGAGCGCAACTCGCTGTCGGACGCCGAGCTGGTGCGGCAGCGGCCGACCACCCGGGGCGCGTACGGGGGCGTGCTGGAGCTGCCGATGCCCACCGTCGCGGCGGTCCACGGCTACGCCCTGGGCGGCGGCTTCGAGCTGGCGCTGGCCTGCGATGTGATCGTGGCCGACGAGACGGCGGTCGTGGGGCTGCCGGAGGTGTCGGTGGGCGTGATCCCGGGCGGTGGCGGTACGCAGCTGCTGCCGCGCCGGGTCGGGGCCGCGCGGGCCGCCGAGCTGATCTTCACGGCCCGCCGGGTGGAGGCGGCCGAGGCGCTGTCGCTGGGGCTGGTGGACGAGGTGGCCCCGGCCGGCGGGGACCGCGCGCGGGCCCTGGAGCTGGCGGCGGCGATGGCGGCGAACTCCCCGGTCGGGCTGCGGGCGGCCAAGCGGGCGCTGCGGCTGGGGCACGGGATGGACCTGGCGGCCGGGCTGGAGATCGAGGACGCGGCGTGGCGGACGGTGGCCTTCTCGGGCGACCGGGCGGAGGGCGTGGCGGCGTTCAACGAGAAGCGCGCGCCGCGGTGGCCGGGGGAGTAGCCGTACCGTCCGGGCACGCTCCGGGATCACCGAAACCTGCGTCATCCATCACTTAATCGGATAAAACTCCCTAGTCTGGGGTGATGGGAGTTGACGGACGGCTTCGGGCCGTCGTGGGCCTCGCGCAGGCCATGGCGGCGGCCTGCGCGCCGCGGGACAGCGTCCGGGCCGCGGCCCGGGGGGCCCGGCTGGCGATGGACGGGTCCTTCGCGGCCATCTCCGCCTGGGAGCGGGAGCGGGGCCGGCTGCGGGTCCTGGTGAACGAGGGGGAGCTGCGGCCCGGGGAGGAGGAGTTCCCCGAGGACGAGTCCTACCCCGTCCACGATTTCCCCGAGATCACCGAGTTCCTGCACGAGCGCTGGGCCGGGGGCGCCGGGCCGCACGCCTGGGTCGACAGCGCCGACGGCGGCAGGCCGGGGCGCCGGAGCCCGGCCCTGCGGGCGCGCGGGCGCGGGAGCTGCGTCGTCGCGCCGATCGTGCTCAGCGGCCGCGCCTGGGGGGAGCTGTACGTCGCCCGGAACGAGGGGTTGCCCGGCTTCGACGACACCGACGCGGAGTTCGCGACCGTGCTGGCGGCGGTCGTGGCGGCCGGGCTCGCGCAGAACGAACGCCTGGAGGAGGCCCGGCGGCTGGCCTTCACCGATCCGCTGACCGGGCTGGCCAACCGGCGGGCCGTGGACATGCGGCTCGACGAGGCCCTGGAGGCGCACCGGCGCACGGGGGCCGTGGTGAGCCTGGTCGTCTGCGATCTCAACGGCCTCAAGAAGGTCAACGACACCCTCGGGCACGCCACCGGCGACCGGCTGCTGGAACGGTTCGGCTCGGTGCTCAGCCTGTGCGGGGCCATGCTGGCGGGCACGCTCGTCGCACGGCTGGGCGGGGACGAGTTCTGCCTGGTCAGCGTCGGCCCGTCGGCGGACGAGGTGGTACGGGTCACCGAGGAGGTGTGCGTACGGGCCGCCGCGCTGGAGCTGGGGGAGGGCGTGGCGTGCGGGGTGGCCTCCACCGGGGACCCGATCGGGCCGGTGAAGTCCTCCCGGCGGCTGTTCCGGCTGGCCGACGCCGCGCAGTACAAGGCGAAGGCCGCCCGGTCGGTGGGTCCGGTGGTCGCGGGACGGGACACGGCGGTGGTGCGGTTGGCCGACGCCGCGGCCCAGGAGGCGCCGGGGGAGCGGCGGCGGTTCCGGGGGAGGCAGTGACGTTCCGGGCCGGCCGTCAGGTCCGGCCGTGAGGGGGCGACCGTAAGGGGTGCCGGGTGCACCCGATCGTGACATCGCAGGCTAGTGACAGGTTGGGATTCAATCCGTAGGGTGCTGAATATGGATATGCACACTGTCGTGGTGGGGACCTCCGGGACCACCGCCGAGGACGTCATCGCCGTCGCCCGAGGCAACGCGCGGGTCGAGCTGTCCGGCGAGGCGCTGGACGCGCTCGGCCGCGCCCGCGAGATCGTCGACGCGCTCGCCGCCAAGCCCGAGCCCGTCTACGGCGTCTCGACCGGCTTCGGCGCCCTCGCCTCCCGGCACATCAGCCCCGAGCTGCGCGCGCAGCTCCAGCGCAACATCGTCCGCTCGCACGCCGCCGGCATGGGCCCGCGCGTCGAACGCGAGGTCGTCCGCGCCCTGATGTTCCTGCGCCTGAAGACGGTGGCCTCCGGGCACACCGGCGTCCGGCCCTCGGTCGCCCAGACCATGGCCGACCTGCTCAACGCCGGCATCACCCCCGTCGTCCACGAGTACGGCTCCCTCGGCTGCTCCGGCGACCTCGCGCCCCTGTCCCACTGCGCCCTCGCCCTCATGGGCGAAGGCGACGCGGAGGGCCCCGACGGCACCGTCCGCCCGGCCGGCGAACTCCTCGCCGAACACGGCATCGAGCCGGTCGAGCTCCGCGAGAAGGAGGGCCTCGCCCTCCTCAACGGCACCGACGGCATGCTCGGCATGCTGGTGATGGCCCTCGCCGACCTGCGGACGCTGTACACCTCCGCCGACATCACCGCCGCCCTCACCCTGGAAGCGCTGCTCGGCACCGAGAAGGTCCTCGCGCCCGAGCTGCACGCCATCCGCCCCCACCCCGGCCAGGGCGCCTCAGCCGCCAACATGGCCGCCGTGCTCAAGGGGTCCGGCCTGACCGGGCACTTCCAGGAGGAGTCCGCCCCGCGCGTGCAGGACGCCTACTCCGTGCGCTGCGCCCCCCAGGTCGCCGGCGCCGGCCGCGACACCCTCACGCACGCCGCCCTGGTCGCCGACCGCGAGCTGGCCTCCGCCGTCGACAACCCGGTCGTCCTGCCCGACGGCCGCGTGGAGTCCAACGGCAACTTCCACGGCGCGCCCGTCGCCTACGTCCTGGACTTCCTGGCCATCGCCGCCGCCGACCTCGGCTCGATCGCCGAACGGCGCACCGACCGGCTCCTCGACAAGAACCGCAGCCACGGCCTGCCGCCGTTCCTCGCGGACGACGCCGGCGTGGACTCCGGCCTGATGATCGCCCAGTACACGCAGGCCGCCCTGGTCAGCGAGATGAAGCGGCTCGCCGTACCGGCCTCGGCCGACTCCATCCCCTCCTCCGCCATGCAGGAGGACCACGTCTCCATGGGCTGGTCGGCGGCGCGCAAGCTGCGCACCGCGGTCGACAACCTGACCCGCATCATCGCCATCGAGCTGTACGCGGCCACCCGCGCCCTGGAGCTGCGCCACGGCCTCACCCCGGCCCCGGCCAGCCAGGCCGCCATCGCGGCGGTCCGCGCGGCGGGCGTCGAGGGCCCCGGCCCGGACCGCTTCCTGGCCCCGGACCTCGCGGCCGCCGACGCCTTCGTCCGCGCCGGCGCCCTGGTGGCGGCGGTGGAGCCGGTGACGGGCCCGCTCGCGTAGCACGCCCTGACACACGACAGGCCGCGCCCGGGGCAACCCGGGCGCGGCCTGTCGCCGTTGTGGCGCTACCCCACCCGTGAGCGGCGGACCGAGAAGGTCACGAAGCCCGCGCCCAGGCCCAGGCAGAGGGTGCCGCCCAGGACGTACGGCGTGGTGTCGACGCTGCCGGTGTCGGCGAGGGAGAGGACCGTGATCGTGGCGGGGTGGGCCTCCGGGGCGATGGTGCCGTCCCCCGTGCCCTCGCCCGTGACCGTGCCGGTGTTGGCGGCGGCCGGGGCTCCGGAGGAGGCCGGCGGTTCGGGGGCGGTGGCGTTCGCCGAGGGGACGAACCAGAGGGCGGCGAGGAGGGTGGTCGCTCCGAGAGCGGTGAGGAGCGGTCGACGTGCGGACACGGTGCGATCCCCCTTGCGGAAGCAGCGAATTGGCCGTGTGCGCAGATGCTAGTGAAAGGGGCGGGTCGCGGGAAAGTCGAGGCTGTCGCGGGCTTACTCTCCGTCGTATGAACCCTTCTGAGACCTCACGTTACGTCCGGCTTCGGGTGGATCTGGTACTGGAGGTGTCGGATTCCGACGCCCTCATCGGTGCCGCCCTCGCCCACATCAAGGCCGACGAGTTCATGCCCGACGAGGAACGCGGCCACGCCGAGTCCGCGGTGAGGGAAGATGAGTCCGAGGCCCTGGCCTACCTCGTCGACCCGACCGACCTGGTCGCGGAACTCACCGGCGTGGAGCTGGCGCAGGCTTCCTGGAGCAGCGAACCCGTGGAATACGACCCCGAGTCCCTGGAGTGGGACCTGGACGAGGAAGATGGGGGCTTCGAAGAAGAGGCCGACAACGCCTGACCGTGGGGTTGCACACATTCAAACGGAGTGTGGAACCGAACCGCGTCGTTCACGCGTTGTCAGGACGTGCAGGGGGCGGTGCCCCCTGCCCGGCCCTATCCCGGGAATGCAGCCTTGGGGTTTCCGGCAACGATGGAGTGACGTGTGAGGACGTACAGCAAGCGGCAGCGCAGGTCCCTGGCAGCCGTGTCGGCCGTGCTCGGCGGCGTACTGATGCTTTCGGCCTGCAATGACGGGGGTGCCGACAAGTCAGGTGGGGACGCGGCCAAGTCGCAGGCCGAAGTCGACGCGGCGGCGGCGAAGGACGCCTCCAAGGCGAAGATAGCGATCACGCCGAAGGACGGCGCCACGAACATACCCACGAACGACGGGACGAACGTCACCGTCAGCGACGGGACGCTCACCAAGGTCGAGCTGAAGAGCTCGGACGGCGCCGCCGTCGAGGGCAAGATCGCGGCCGACGGCAAGAGCTGGAAGCCGGACGCCGCGCTGAAGCGCTCCACCAAGTACGCCCTGTCGGCGACCGCGAAGGACGAGGCGGGCCGCGAGGCGCACGAGAACGCCTCCTTCACCACCCTGTCGCCCGAGAATAGCTTCATCGGCAACTACATACCGGACGAGGGTGAGACGGTCGGCGTGGGCATGCCCGTCTCGATCACCTTCAACAAGCCGATCAAGGACACGAAGGCCGTCCAGTCGGCCATCACCGTCACCTCCAGCAGCGGCCAGGAGGTCGTCGGCCACTGGTTCGGCAACCAGCGCCTGGACTTCCGTCCGGAGCAGTACTGGAAGGCGAACTCGACCGTCACGCTGAAGCTGGCGCTCCAGGGCGTGCAGGGCGCGCCCGGCGTCCAGGGTGTGCAGAACAAGACCGTCACGTTCAAGGTCGGCCGGAGCCAGGTCTCCACGGTGGACACGAAGACGAAGAAGATGACGGTCACCCGGGACGGGCAGGTCCTCAAGACCATCCCGATCTCGGCGGGCTCCCCGGAGAACCCGACCTACAACGGTCAGATGGTGATCTCCGAGAAGTTCAAGGAGACCCGGATGGACGGCTCCACCGTCGGCTTCAAGAACAGCGAGGGCAAGGGCGAGTACGACATCAAGGACGTCCCGCACGCCATGCGGCTGTCCACGTCGGGCACCTTCATCCACGGCAACTACTGGGGCGCCGACTCCATCTTCGGCAGCGTGAACACCAGCCACGGCTGCGTCGGTCTCAACGACGCCAAGGGCGCCAACGACCCGGACACGGCGGGCGCCTGGTTCTACGAGAACTCGCTCATCGGCGACGTGGTCACCGTGGTGAACTCCCCGGACAAGACCATCCAGCCGGACAACGGCCTGAACGGCTGGAACATGAGCTGGGCGGAGTGGAAGGCCGGCCCGTCCGCGTGACGTGAGCTGACCGGCGGTCGACGGCGGGGAGTCCTCAGGGGCTCCCCGCCGTTCCGTTTGGTTCTTATCCATCTCTCACGCCAGGCTTATCCGGCCATCACGGGTGCTTCGTAGCTTCGCCCGCATGTTCTTCACCTACCTCCGGCGCGAACTGCGCCGACGCCGGAAGGCCGCGCTCGTCGTCGCCTCGGGGCTCGCCCTCGGCATCGCCCTGGTCATCGTCGTCACCTCCGTCTCCGCCGGCATGAGCGCGGCGCAGGACAAGGTCCTCCAGTCCCTGTACGGGCTGGGCACCGACATGACCGTCACCAAGGCCCAGAAGCCCCCGCAGGAGGGGGCGAACGGCACCCGGCCGCGGTTCCGTTTCGACGCCCGGGGCGAGGGCGAAGGCGGTGACGGCGAGCAGAGCGGCGACATGGTGGTCCCGCAGGGCTTCGAGACCCTCGACGCCGTCACCGTCACCCGGGTCGCCGGACAGCAGGGCGTGGCCAAGGCCGTCGGCGGGCTCAGCCTCCAGGTCGTCAAGGTCAACGGGCAGTTCAAGCGCGGAGAGCTCCGCCGCGGCCAGGGCGGCCAGGGCGGGGGCCGGGGGTCCGGCGGTGCCGGGGACGGCGTGCAGGGCGGCGGCGCCGACTTCGACGTCAACTCCTACTCCGTGTACGGGACCGATGTCGCGCAGCCCGCGATGGGCCCGCTGACCACCTCGAAGATCAGCTCCGGCCGCGGCTTCCAGACCGGCGAGAGCGACGCCGCCGTCGCGGTCCTCGACAGCGCCTACGCACAGAAGAACAAGCTCGCCGTGGGCGCCGAGATCACCGTCAGGAAGACCGTGTTCAAGGTCGTCGGCATCGCCACCGCCGACAGCGGCGACGCCGCCGCCAACGTCTACGTCCCGCTCAAGCAGGCCCAGGCCCTCGCCGGCACCCCGGACAAGATCACCACGGTCTACGTCCAGGCGGCGGACTCCCAGGCGATCGGCTCCGTCAAGCAGGCCATCCAGAAGAACGTCCCCGACACCACCGTCACCACCTCCGCCGACCTCGCCGACACCGTCTCCGGCTCGCTGTCGACGGCCTCCTCCCTCGCCTCCACCGTCGGCGCCTGGCTCTCCTACACCGTCCTCGCCGCCGCCTTCCTCGTCGCCGGGCTGCTCACCTCCTCCGCCGTCTCCCGCCGCGTCCGCGAGTTCGGCACCCTGAAGGCCCTCGGCTGGAAGAGCAGCCGCGTCACCCGCCAGGTCGTCGGAGAGGCCCTGGTCAACGGCCTGATCGGCGGCGCCCTCGGGATCGGGATCGGACTCGCCGCCGCCTACGCCATCACCGCCGCCAGCCCCAGCCTCACCGCGCACCTCGGCGGGGGCGGCGGGGGCCGGGGCGCGGGCGGCGGAGGCCGGATGTTCGGGCAGGGCGCCCGGCACGCCGCCGCCAAGGCCGTGGACGTGGCCCTGACCGCACCCGTCTCCCTCTCCACCATCGGCCTCGCCGTGGCCCTGGCCGTCGCCGGCGGGCTCGTCGCGGGCGGCTTCGGCGGCTGGCGCGCCTCCCGGCTCCGGCCGGCGGACGCCCTGCGCCGCGTCGAGTAACCCGCGCACGTCCGCCCGTACGCACCCACCACCACCCGAGGGAACGAGATGTACCAGCTCACCGCAGTCACCAAGCGCTACCAGCGCGGCAAGCAGACCGTGGACGCCCTCGCCGGCGTCGACCTGACCATCGAGGACGGCGGCCGGCTCGTCATCCAGGGCCCCACCGGCGGCGGCAAGTCCACCCTCCTGCAGATGCTCGGCGGACTCGACCGGCCGACCTCCGGCCAGGTCGTCCTCGACGGGGTGGACCTCGGCGCGGTCTCCGAGGCCCGCCTGACCGAGGTCCGCGCCCAGAGCATCGGCTTCGTCTTCCAGTCCTTCAACCTCATCCCGACGCTCACCGCCCAGGAGAACGTCGAGACGGCCCTGGTCCCCCTCGGCCTGAAGGCGGCCGAGCGGCGCACCCGGGCCGCCGAGGCGCTGGAGTCCGTCGGGCTCGGCGAGCGCATGGGCCACCTGCCCGCGGAGATGTCGGGCGGGCAGCAGCAGCGGGTGGCGATAGCCCGCGCGCTGGTCAAGAAGCCGAAGGTGCTCCTGGCGGACGAGCCGACCGGCAACCTCGACGAGTCCACCCGCGACGAGGTCATGGACCTGCTGGAGGGCCTGTGGAAGGACCACGGCCTGACCTTCGTCCTGGTCACCCACGACAGCACCCTCGCCAAGCGGGCCCCCCGCCTGGCCACGATCAGCCGCGGCCGGCTGACGCTCACGGAGAACCCCTGACCCCGTGAGCGCCGCCGCTCACGCCCCGGGGGCCTCGGCCACGCCGATGGGGCACGAGACGCCGGTGCCGCCGATGCCGCAGTAGCCGCCGGGGTTCTTGTCGAGGTACTGCTGGTGGTACGGCTCCGCCGGCCAGAAGGGGCGGGGGGCGGCCGGCAGGACGGTGGTGGTGATCGTGCCGTACCCCGAGGAGGTCAGGACCTGCTGGTAGGCGTCCCGGGAGGCTTCGGCGGTCTGCTGCTGGGCGGGGGAGTGAGTGTAGAGCGCCGAGCGGTACTGGGTGCCCACGTCGTTGCCCTGGCGGAAGCCCTGGGTGGGGTCGTGGGACTCCCAGAACAGCTTCAGGAGGGCTTCGTAGGAGACGACGGCGGGGTCGAAGACCACGCGGACCGCCTCCGTGTGGCCCGTCATGCCCGAGCAGACCTCCTCGTACGACGGGTTCTCCGTGAAGCCGCCCTGGTAGCCGGCCAGGGTCGTCCACACCCCGGGGGTCTGCCAGAACTTGCGCTCGGCGCCCCAGAAGCAGCCCAGGGCGAAGTCGGCCACCTCCAGATGGGCGGGGTAGGGCCCGGCCAGCGGGTTGCCGAGGACGGTGTGGCGCTCGGGCAGGGAGAACTGCGGCTCGGAGCGGCCCTTGAGGGCCTCCTCGCGGGTGGGCAGCTCGGGCGTGCGGCGGTACGAGAACATGGATCCTCCTTGTGGAGGGGTAACGGACGGGAACCGCCGGTGATTCCCGCCCGGTTCCGGCCCCGCGATCAATGCGGCAGCGTCGCCGGGGAGCCGCCGTTCGCCTCGTACCCCGCCACCGCCAGGGCCCGGACCACCGCGTACGCGTGCGCCGGGTCCTCGCAGGCCGACCACGGCAGCGCGCCCACGTAGCCGTCCACGTGCCGCACCTGCTCCATCGCCTCCGCCCAGCGCTCCGTCCGCACCAGGAACCACAGCAGCAGGTGCCGCACGTGCGCCAGCATCGGGTCGTCCGCCCGGGCCTGGTGCACCGCGAACAGCGCGCCCTCCACCGCCCGCGAGACGACCGCAGTCCGCCCGAAGTCGCTCACCAGGACCTGGTCGGGCAGGTTCTCGTACACCGCGAACAGCGGCAGCGCCGCCAGCAGCGAGCCCCGCGGGGACCGGGCCGCCGCGGCCTCGGCGAAGGCGGCGGCCTTCTCCCGCGAGCCGTGCCACTTCTCGCACCAGTAGAGCAGGGCCGCGAGATGCGCCCCCATGTGCGCGGGCGCCACGTCGATGACCTTGGCCCACAGGGCGTCGAACTCCGCCTCCGAGTAGCCCAGTCCGCGCGCGACCGCCAGCTCCGTGATGAACGGCACCGGGTCGCCGGGCGCCAGCAGCGCCGCCTTGCGGCAGGCGTCCCGGGCCTCCTCCAGGATGATCCGGTGGTCCTGTGACCCCACCCCGCCGGAGGACCGCCACGCCTGCTGGACCAGCAGCTCCGCGTGCACCTGGGCGCCGCCCGCGTCCTTCTCCGCCTCCAGCCGCCACGCCTTCAGCCACGGCGCGCCGACCCCGGGGCGCTGTACGAGGTCCAGCGCCGCCGCCCCGCCGAACGCCTGCACCCGCTGCCAGCGCTGCTCGCCCTCCTTCGGGGTCCCGGCGAGCAGGGCGGAGGCGGCCCGCCACCCGCCGCCGCGCTGGACGTTCTCCAGAGCGTCCATCAGGTCCTGGTCGGGCCCGGGTACCCGGACGTCGAGCTGCTCCTGCCGTACGAACCCGTAGTCCGCGGGGTCGGCGGCGTCGGGGCTGCCGGGCTGGACCACGCGCAGGCCGCCCCGCCGCGCCTGTACGAACCGATAGATCATGAAACCGGCGAGGGCCAGCATCATCAGGACCCAGATCATCTGCATGTCTCCCAGCGAACCAGACCCGGCGGCCCGAACGCGAATGCGGCAGTCCCCGCCGCCGGGCAGGTCAGTGCCGCTCCAGGCCAGGAGAGGAACGATTCCCGCGCGGGGCATAGCATCTGCCCCATGAGCGACGACAGCCACGAGCACCAGAGCTTCGAGACCCGCGCGATCCACGCGGGCAACACGGCGGACCCGCAGACCGGTGCGGTCGTACCGCCGATCTACCAGGTGTCCACCTACAAGCAGGACGGTGTGGGCGGCCTGCGCGGCGGCTACGAGTACAGCCGCAGCGCCAACCCCACCCGCACCGCGCTGGAGGAGAACCTCGCCGCGCTGGAGGGCGGCCGGCGCGGCCTCGCCTTCGCGTCCGGGCTCGCCGCCGAGGACTGCCTGCTGCGCACGCTGCTCGCGCCGGGCGACCACGTGGTCATCCCCAACGACGCCTACGGCGGCACCTTCCGCCTCTTCGCCAAGGTCGTCTCGCGCTGGGGCGTGGAGTGGTCGGTCGCCGACACCTCCGACGCCGAGTCGGTGCGCGCCGCCCTCACCCCGAAGACCAAGGTCATCTGGGTCGAGACCCCCTCCAACCCGCTGCTGGGCATCACCGACATCGCGATGATCGCGGACATCGCCCGTAGCGCCGGCGCCAAGCTGGTCGTCGACAACACCTTCGCCTCCCCCTACCTCCAGCAGCCCCTCGCGCTCGGCGCCGACGTCGTCGTGCACTCGCTGACGAAGTACATGGGCGGCCACTCCGACGTCGTCGGCGGCGCCCTGGTCACCGCGGACGAGGCCCTCGGCGAGGAGCTCGCCTACCACCAGAACGCCATGGGCGCGGTCGCCGGGCCGTTCGACTCCTGGGTCGTGCTGCGCGGGATCAAGACCCTGGCCGTGCGCATGGACCGGCACGCCGAGAACGCGGCGAAGATCGTGGAGGTGCTCCAGCGCCACCCGAAGGTCACCAAGGTCCTCTACCCGGGCCTGCCCGAGCACCCCGGGCACGAGGTCGCCGCCAAGCAGATGCGCAACTTCGGCGGCATGGTCTCCTTCCAGGTCGCCGGCGGCGAGGAGGAGGCCGTGGCGGTCTGCGGCCGCACCCGGATCTTCACCCTGGCCGAGTCCCTCGGCGGCGTCGAGTCCCTCATCGAGCACCCGGGCCGCATGACCCACGCCTCGGTGGCCGGCTCGGCCCTGGAGGTCCCCGCGGACCTGATCCGTCTGTCCGTCGGCATCGAGAACGCCGACGACCTCGTCGCGGACCTCACCCAGGCCCTCGGCTAAGACCCCGTCACCCGCCGCCCCCGGAGGGCCTACCAGCCTTCCAGGGGCGGCGAGACGTGGCTGGGCGGCGTCGCCCACGGGTGCGTCAGCGCCGCCCACACCGCGAAGGCCACCGCCGCCGCCCACAGCACCGCCCAGCCGAGACGGCGCAGCGCCCGGCGCCGGCGCAGCAGCCGCCGGCCCCGCGCCGCGGCGGCCGAGGCCAGACCGGCCGGCACCGCCGGATGCGGGCCCTCCAGCAACCGCCTGACCTGCGCTTCCTTACGGTCGTACGGGCTCATGCCGCCCCCGCCGCCGACCGCGCCCCCTCGCGCAGGGCGGCCACCGCCCGGTTGCGCAGGGCCTCGACCCGCTCCGGCGCCAGCCCCAGCTGCGCGGCCGTGACCTCCTCGGCGACCCCCTCGTAGACCCGCAGCACCAGCACCAGCCGCTCCGCCGGGCCCAGCGGTGCCAGCGGCCCGCTGCCGGGCGGCAGCCGCCGGGCGGTGCGCGCGTACGCGGCGCAGAGCTCCTGGCGGGTGTGGTCGTACGGGTCGTCCCCGCGCAGCCGCTCCCAGTACGCGTACGTACGGGCCAGCGCGCCCGCGAGGATGCGGTGGGCGGCGTACGCCCGGGCCGGGGGCTCGGCCGTCAGCAGGACCGCGACATGCAGCAGCCGCCCCGCCGCACCCGCGACGAACGCCTCGAACTCCGGGTCCCGCCCCGCCCGCCGGTCCACAGCCCCCATGGTGCGGCCGGGGCCACCACCCCGGTCAAGGGGTGCGACGCGACGGGATCCCGCACCGCCTCAGGAGGCGGGGCCGCCCTCGGAGGTGGCGGACATCAGCTCCGACAGGGAGCCGTTGAAGCGGGTCAGCAGCCGCGTGAACACCTCGCGCTCCTCCTCCGCCCAGCCCTCCGTCACCCGGGCCATCAGCTCGCGCCGCGAGGAGCGGACCTCCTCCAGCCGGGCCAGCCCGCGCGGGGACAGCGCGAGGACCACGGCCCGGCCGTCCTCGGGGTGCGAGGTGCGCTTGACCAGTCCGCCGTCGACCAGCGGGGCCACCTGCCGGGTGACGGTGGAGGAGTCGATGCCCATGCCGGCCGCGAGCGCCTTGACGCCCATCGGCCCTTCGAGGTCGAGCCGGTTGAGCAGCAGGTACGCCGCCCGGTCCATGGAGTTGCGGGCCTGGCCGACCCCGCCGAGGCGGGTCTGCTCGGCGCGGCGCGCGAAGACGGCCACCTGGTGCTGGAGCGCGTCGAGGAGTCCGGCTCCGGCGGGCGCTTCGGCCGCCGTGGGCAGGTCGGAACTGGCCGGGATGGAGGGCATGGCCGTGGGCTCTCTTCGCGTGGGGCCGACAAGGATGGGGGACAGAGTACGCGGACCTGCGGCGGCTCGTACCCCGCGTTTGACAACTGATACGCCCCGTCCGCGCGGCCGCCCCCGGGCCGTTCCGCATGGCGAGATATCGCCCCCCGCGCGGGCCCGCCCCGGACTCGCACGGGCTGCGAGACTGGCGGCATGAACTACCGCGTGCAGCCCGTCCCCCAGGTGATCCTCGACGACGTCCGGGGAGCGCAGAAGATGCTGTCCGGAGTGTCCCGGATGACCCCGATGGAAGGCAGCCGCCACCTCTCCTCCCTCGTCGGCGCCCCTGTCCACTTCAAGTGCGAGAACCTCCAGCGCACCGGCTCCTTCAAGCTGCGCGGCGCGTACGTGCGCATCGCGGGCCTGCGCCCCGAACAGCGCGCCGCCGGGGTCGTCGCCGCCAGCGCCGGCAACCACGCCCAGGGCGTGGCGCTGGCCTCCTCCCTGCTCGGGGTCCGCTCCACCGTGTTCATGCCGGTCGGCGCCCCGCTGCCCAAGGTGGCCGCCACCCGGGAGTACGGGGCGGAGGTCCGCCTGGAGGGCCACGTCGTCGACGAGAGCCTCGCCGCCGCCCAGGAGTACGCGGACCGCACGGGAGCGGTGTTCATCCACCCCTTCGACCACCGCGACATCATCGCCGGCCAGGGCACCGTCGGACTGGAGATCCTGGAGCAGTGCCCCGAGGTGCGCACGATCCTCGTCGGGGTCGGCGGCGGCGGCCTCGCCGCCGGCATCGCCGTCGCGGTCAAGGCGCTGCGGCCCGACGTGCGGCTGATCGGCGTGCAGGCGGCGGGCGCGGCCGCGTACCCGCCCTCCCTCCAGGCCGGGCACCCGGTGTCCGTCGACCAGCCCGTCACCATGGCCGACGGCATCAAGGTCGGCCGCCCCGGCGACGTCCCCTTCGCGATCATCGGGGAACTGCTGGACGACGTGACGACGGTCTCGGAGGACGCCCTGTCCAGCGCCCTGCTGCTGTGCCTGGAGCGCGCCAAGCTGGTGGTCGAGCCCGCCGGCTGCGCCCCGGTGGCGGCGCTGCTGAGCGAGCCCGGGCGGTACGGGGGCGGGCCGGTGGTGGCGGTCCTGTCCGGCGGCAACGTCGATCCGCTGCTGCTCCAGCGGATCCTGCGGCACGGTATGGCGGCGGCGGGACGCTACCTGTCGCTGCGGGTGCGGGTGGCGGACGCGCCGGGGGCGCTGGCGGGGCTGCTGGGGGTGCTGTCGACGGTGGACGCGAACGTGCTGGACGTCAGCCATGTACGGACCGACCCGCGCCTGGGGCTCACGGAGGTGGAGGTGGAGCTGCACCTGGAGACCAAGGGGCCGGAGCACTGCCGGGAGGTCGCCCGCACGCTGCACGGCGCGGGGTACCGGGTGACGGGCTGAGCATCCGTAGCGCAACGCGATATGACGCGATACAGTGACGTCGCGCGTCGGGTGGGTCCTGCCCGGCGCCCTGGGATTTTGCCGGTGAACGCCCCGATGCGACTGATCGTCGATATGACTGATCGTTGGGAGAATCCGTATGCCAGGCGCCATCTACGCCGAAGCCCTGGTCAAGACCTTCGGCACGTTACGGGCACTGGACGGCGTGGACCTCGACGTGCCCGAGGGGACCGTGCTGGGCCTGCTGGGCCCGAACGGCGCGGGCAAGACCACGGCCGTGCGCGTCCTGACCACCCTCCTCCAGCCCGACAGCGGCCGGGCCGTCGTCGCGGGGATCGACGTCCTCAAGCACCCCGACGACGTCCGCCGCTCCATAGGTCTCTCCGGCCAGTTCGCCGCCGTGGACGAGTACCTCACCGGCCGCGAGAACCTCCGGATGGTCGGCCAGCTCTACCAGATGAGCGGCCGCGCTGCCAAGGCCCGGGCCGCCGAGCTCCTGGAGCGCTTCGACCTCGCGGAGGCCGCCGACCGCACCGGCCGCCGACCGCACCGCCAAGACCTACTCCGGCGGGATGCGCAGACGCCTCGACCTCGCCGCCGCCCTCGTCGTCCGCCCGCCGGTGATGTTCATGGACGAGCCCACCACCGGCCTCGACCCGCGCAACCGCCAGGCCCTGTGGGACGTCATCGAGGAACTCGTCGCCGGCGGCACCACCCTCCTGCTCACCACCCAGTACCTGGAGGAGGCCGACCGCCTCGCCCACGACATCTGCGTGGTCGACCACGGCAAGGTCATCGCCCGCGGCACCTCCGACCAGCTCAAGGCCCGTACCGGCGGCGAGCGCGTCGAGGTCGTCGTCCACGACCGCGCGCACATCGCCGAAGCCCGCGGCGTACTCGCCGGCTTCGGCCGCGGCGGGACCACCGTCGAGGAACACACCCGCAAGCTCACCGTCCCCGTGCAGGGCGGCGCCAAGCTGCTCGCCGAGGTGATCCGGGAGCTCGACCTCAGGGGGATCGAGATCGACGACATCGGCCTGCGCCGCCCCACCCTGGACGACGTGTTCATCTCCCTCACCGGCCACGCGGCCGAGCTGACCGGGAACGACGACCACGGCGACGGCGGGAGGGCGGCGAAGTGACCACCACCTTCTCCGGCACGCGGCCCGCGGCCCCGCGCCCGCGCGGCGGCATCGTCCGGGGAGTCCGCGACTCCCTGGTCATCGCCCGCCGCAACCTGATCCGCATGTCCCGGATCCCCGAGGTCATCGTCTTCGGCGTGGTCCAGCCGGTCATGTTCGTCGTGCTGTTCAGCTACGTCTTCGGCGGCTCGATCGCCGTCGGCGGCAGCACCTCGCCCGCCGCCTACCGCGAGTTCCTCATGGCCGGCATCTTCGCCCAGACCGTCACCTTCGCCACCGCCGGCGCGGGCGCCGGCATCGCGGACGACATGCACAAGGGCCTCATCGACCGGTTCCGCTCCCTGCCCATGGCCCGCGGCGCGGTCCTCACCGGCCGCACCCTCGCCGACCTCGTGCAGACCGCGCTGACCGTCGTCGTGCTCGCGGCCGTCGCCCTGATCGTCGGCTGGCGCACCCACGAGAACCTCGGCAAGGTCCTCGCCGGCTTCGCCCTGCTGCTCCTGCTCGGTTACGCCTTCTCCTGGATCGGCGCCCTGATCGGACTGTCGGTGCGCACCCCGGAGGCGGCCACCTCGGGCGGGCTGATCTGGCTGTTCCCGCTGACGTTCATCTCGAACGCCTTCGTCCCCTCCGAGAACATGCCGGAGTTCCTGCGGCACATCGCGGAGTGGAACCCCTTCAGCGCGACCGTCCAGGCGGCCCGCGAGCTCTTCGGCAACCTGCCCGAGGGCTACCCCGTCCCGTCGGCGTGGCCGATGCAGCACCCGGTGCTCGCGTCGGCGCTGTGGTCGCTGCTGATCATCGTGGCCTTCCGCACGCTCGCGGTCCGCAAGTACCGCTCGGCCACCGCCTGAGCCGCGCCGCGCCGTGCATGCGCGAGCCCCCGCCGGAACCGGTCCGGCGGGGGCTCGCACGTACGTCCTCGTACCGCCCGCGTCCTCGTGAGGGGACGGGTCAGCCGTTGAAGGGCTTGACGGCCATGATCTTGACGGTGGCCTTCTTGCCGTTCGGCAGCTCGTACTGGGCGTCCTCGCCGACCTTCTTGCCCATGACGCCCGAGCCCAGCGGGGACTGCGGGGAGTAGGTCTCGAACTCGTCCGAGGCGTACTCGCGGGAGGCCAGCAGGAACTCCAGCGTGTCGTCCTCATCGCCGTCGAACGCGATGGTCACGAGCATGCCCGGGGCCACCTCGCCCTCGGCCGTCGTGGGGGCGGTGCCGACCTTCGCGTTCTCCAGGAGCTGGGTGAGCTGGCGGACGCGGAGCTCCATCTTGCCCTGCTCCTCCTTGGCCGCGTGGTAGCCGCCGTTCTCACGCAGGTCGCCCTCCTCGCGGGCAGCCGCGATCTTCATGGCGATCTCCGTGCGTGCGGGACCAGAGAGGTAGTCCAGCTCGGCCTTCAGCTGGTCGTACGCCGCCTGGGTCAGCCAGGTGACGCTCTCGCTCGTCTGGGTCACGGGTGCTCCTCGTCGGTACAGGGGACTACAAAGCCGCCAGCGGCGGGCGAAACCACGAGCCTAACAATTCGGGAAGAAAAGGGGGAGGACACGATGTGTATGAAGTGTGTCATTGCGTCCCCGCGCCCCGCGTCCGTGATCTTGCCCGGACGTCCGCTCAGCGGGCGGCGGCCTGGCAGCCGACCAGCTCGACCATGGTGGCGCGGCCCGTGGTCCTCAGCGTGACCACCTCGTCCACCCGCGTCGCCTTCTGCGGGAAGGTGAAGTCCGCGCGGCCGACCTCGCCGTGGCCCGCGTCCTGGGAGTCGAGGGTGCAGACGCCGGTGACGGAGGCGTCCTTGCGGACCTCCAGGTGCACCTTCACCTCGCTGTCGGAGACGATCTGGAACTTGATCACCTCGGCGCTGACGCTCTGCCCGCCGACGTAGTCCCAGCCGATCCATCCGACGACGGCCAGCAGCCCGACCCCGAGCACGGATCCGACGATCTTGAGCTTGCGGTCCGCACGCTCGTCCGCGGACCGGCCGTAACGGCCTTCCGGCAGCCCTTCGCGCACCGCGCTCATGATCGATTCCTCTCGCTGGGGAGGGTGAGGCACCCAGGAATTTTCCGTCCCCCGATTCGGTCAATATAGAGGTTGACCGTCGCGCCGAATCACAGAGGATCCTGTCTTGACCGAGCAGCTTCGACTGATGGCCGTCCACGCCCACCCCGACGACGAGTCGAGCAAGGGCGCGGCCACCATGGCCAAGTACGTGTCCGAAGGAGTGCCGGTCCTGGTGGTGACCTGCACCGGCGGCGAGCGCGGCTCCGTACTGAACCCCAAGCTCCAGGGCGACAAGTACATCGAGGAGAACATCCACGAGGTGCGCGCCCGGGAGATGGACGAGGCCCGCGAGATCCTCGGCATCCAGCAGGAGTGGCTCGGCTACGTGGACTCCGGCCTGCCCGAGGGCGACCCGCTGCCCCCGCTGCCCGAGGGCTGCTTCGCCCTCGCGGACGTGGAGGAGGCGGCCGGCGAGCTGGTGAAGAAGATCCGCGCGTTCCAGCCGCAGGTCATCACCACCTACGACGAGAACGGCGGCTACCCGCACCCCGACCACATCATGACCCACAAGATCACGATGGTGGCCTTCGACGGCGCGGCCGACACCGAGCGGTTCCCCGAGGCCGAGTACGGGGCCCCCTACCAGCCGATGAAGCTCTACTACAACCAGGGCTTCAACAAGCCGCGCACCATCGCGCTGCACGAGGCGCTCCTCGCCCGCGGCCTGGAATCCCCCTACGGGGAGTGGCTGGAGCGCTGGAAGGAGTTCGAGCGCACGGAGCGGACCCTGACCACGCACGTGCCCTGCGCGGACTTCTTCGAGATCCGTGACAAGGCCCTCATCGCGCACGCCACGCAGATCGACCCGGACGGCGGCTGGTTCCGCGTCCCGATGGAGATCCAGAAGGAGGTCTGGCCCACGGAGGAGTACGAACTGGCGAAGTCGCTCGTCGAAACCTCCCTCCCCGAGTCCGACCTCTTCGCGGGCATCCGGGAGAATGCGTAGCCATGAGCGCTATGCAGGCAGCAGTCACCCAGCTCCTTCCGCTGGCCGCCGACACCTTCGACAAGAACAAGGTGACCCCGGGTCTTCTCGGGTTCATCGTGTTCGCGGCCCTCGCCCTCGGGGTGTGGGGCCTGATGAAGTCGATGAGCAAGCACATGAACCGGGTGGACTTCGAGGAGGCCCCGGAGCCGGCCGCCGCGGCCACCGCCCCGGCCGCCGAGGCCCCCAAGGGCTGACCCCGCACACCGGGTGACCCCGTCCCGTCCTGCCTTCGTCAGGGCGGGACGGGGGCTCCGGCCTGGTCGACTACGCCGAGGCGCTCGGCAGGGCCACGCCCATGACCTCGCGGGCGCGGAGGTCCGGGACCAGGCCCAGGCGCCACGCCTGCCAGCCCTCCGCCGGGTCCACACCCCGTGCCAGGACCGCCCCGTACGCCTCCACGCACTCCTCCAGCCGGTCCCCCCGCAGCCCGTGCGCGCCCTCCGCCAGGCGGGCCAGCTCCGCCCGGGCCTCGTCGGTGCCCGTCGCCGTCCCCCCGTACGGCAGCAGCGTGCAGCGCAGGAAACGGGCCCAGTCCTCCCCGCGCCGGTCCCCGTACGAGGCGAACAGACCGGCCGCCTCCGCGCACAGCGCCAGCGCCTGCGGCACCCGCCCGTTCCCCGCGTCCACCACCGCCAGCTCCACACAGGTCCAGCCCTCGCCGTGGGCCAGCCCGATCCGGCGGAAGTCGGCCCGGGCGTCCACCAGCAGCTGCCGGGCGAACCCGGAGTTGCGCAGGTTGCCCGTCTGCGCCGCCCGCAGGTCACGCGCCACGCGGCCCGAGTGGTAGCGGGCGTGCGCCAGCCCGTACACGTCCCGCATCCGCGAGAACATCGTCCGGGCCCGCTCCAGCTCCCGCACCGCCCGGTCCAGCCCGCCCTCCTCCTCCAGCGCCTGCCCCAGGTAGTACAGCGTCCACGCCTCCCCGCGCACGTCCTCCGCCAGCCGGTGCCGGGCCAGCGCGTCCCGCAGCCGCTCCAGCGCGGCCTGCGGATCCCCGGCCACCACCCGGGCCCGCCCCAGCTGCGTCAGCGCCCACGCCTCACCGCGGTCGTCGCGGGTGCGCCCGTACAGGCCCAGCGCCAGCCGCAGCTCCTCCTCCGCCCGCGCCACGTCCCCCACCCGCAGGTACACCTGCCCCAGCTGGAAGTGCGCCCACGCCTCCCCGTGCACGCTCTCGCTCTCCCGGTGCAGCGCCAGCGACCGCTCCAGCAGCGCCACCGCCTCCCCCAGCCGCCCCCGGTCCCGCTCGACCGCGCCCAGCGCGTGCAGCGCCCACGCCCGGTCGCCCGCCAGCTCCCGCGGCTCCTGGAGCGCCAGCGCCTCGCGGATCCGGGCCGCCGCCTCCGGCAGATGGCCCTGGTGGTGCAAGGTGATGCCCAGCGACAGCAGCGCCATCGCCGCGCCCGCCTCCTGCCGGGCCTCCTTGTACTGGTCCACCAGCGAGGTCAGCGTCGTCCGCGACTTGTCCAGCTCGCCGAGCTGACGCGCCGCGATACCCGTACGCCACTGCACCGAGCGGTTCAGCCGCCCGCGGTCCACCGCCCGCGCCAGCTCGTTGATCTCGCCCAGCCGGTAGAGGTCCCCGCGCAGCAGGCAGAAGTCGCACAGCGCCCCCAGCAGGTCCAGCACCGCCTGCTGGTCCACCCCCTCCGACTGGCGCAGCGCCGCCGTGATGAAGCTCGACTCGTCGTCCAGCCAGCGCAGCGCCGCGTCCAGCGAGGGGAAGCCGTGACCCCCGAAACGGTTCGCCCGCGTCGACATCTTCCCGTCGACCATCCGGATCACCGCGTCCGCCAGCCGCGCGTAGTCCCGGATCAGCCGCTCGTGCGCCGCCGCCGCCTCCGCCCGGTCCTCGTCCGCCGCCAGCCGCGCCGCCGCGTACGCGCGCACCGCGTCGTGCATCCGGTACCGCTCCCCTCGGACGAGGTCCAGCAGACCGGCCCGCGCCAGCTCGCCCAGCAGCCGCCCGGCCTCCACCCGCTCCGCGTCCGCCAGCGCCGCGGCCGCCGCCGCGCCCAGCGAGGCCCGCCCGGCCAGGGTCAGCCGGCGCAGCAGCCGGCGCCGCTCCTCGGGCAGGCGTACGTAGGCCAGCTCCAGGGCCTGCTCCAGCGCGCCGGCCCCGTCCCCGGCCCCGTCCGAGGCCCGCGCCGCCTTCAGCGGAGCCAGCACGCGCAGCGCCAGCGGCAGCCCCGCCGCCAGCTCCAGCAGCCCCGCCTCCGCCGCCGGCCCCGGCGCCGCCTCGCCCGCCGCCCGCGCCCCGGCCCGCAGCACCTCGGCCGCCTCCGGCTCCGCCAGCCGCACCACCGGCAGCTGGTGCACCCAGGCCCCCAGGTCCGCGGGCAGCTCCAGCGGCTCCCGTGCCGTGACCAGCACCAGGCTCTCGGAGCGCTCCGGCACCAGGGCCCGCACCTGCTCCGGGTCCACCGCGTCGTCCAGCACCACCGTCACCGGCAGCCCCTGGAGGTGCTGGTGGTACAGCTCCCCGAGCCGGCGCACCTGCTGCTCGGCCGAAGCCCCCTCCCGGAACAGCAGCTGCTCACGCGGGGCGCCGAGCCGGTTCAGCAGGTGCAGCAGCGCCTCCCGCGTCGACAGCGGCGCCTCACCCGCCGCCGGAGCCCCGCCCCGCAGGTCCACCACGCACGCCCCGCGGAACTGGTCCCGCAGGCTGTGCGCCGCCCGCAGCGCCAGCGCCGTACGGCCCACACCCGGCTCCCCGTGCAGCACGACCACCACCGGCCGCGTCTCGGTACTGGCCCGCGCCGACCGTACCCACTGCGCGATCCGGGCCAGCTCCGCCCGCCGGCCGGTGAACAGGGCGTCCGCGTCCGGCAGCTGCCCGAACGACTGCTCCAGCATCCGCCGCCGCCGCGCCTCGGCGCTGCGGTCCGCCCCGCGCAGCTGCGGCGGCACCGCCGGCTGGCCGTCGCCGCGTACGGGACCGCGCGGCGGGGCCGCCTGAGCCTTGGCGGGCGGCGGCGGGGCCGCGGCGGCCAGGGCCCGCTCCTGCTCCAGGAAGGGCCGGATCCCGCGCACCTCCAGCGCCGTCAGCCACTTCAGCCTCAACTGCTCCGGCCCGCCCGGGCGCCCCGCCGCCCCGGCCCGCCGGTTCGCGGCCGGTACGTGCACGGCCGCCACCCGGGCCACCGCCGTGGCGGCCCCCGCCGCGCCGGCCACGATGCCGGCGCCGAGCGCCGTACCGGCGTCCACGCCGAAGGCCAGGTCCGCCCCGACGGCGGTCGCCGCGGCGACGGCCGTCACCAGCAGGGCCGTCCCGCCGCCGGCCCGCCGGAACGCCTCCCCGAGCGACTGCTCCCCGGCGGCGGCCTCGTCCAGGGCCGCCACGTAGGCGGCGTACTCCTCACCCGCCACCCCGGCCAGCCCGTCGAGCGCCTCCCGCCCCCGCGCGAGCAGCCCCTCGTCCCCGCCCCCGCCCCCCGCCTCCCCGACGACCCGCTCCAGCACCCGCTCGGCCTCGACACGATGGCTGTCCCGCATGGGCGTCCTCCTCGGCAGAGCCACACGAACGTCCGCCAAGTCTCCCGCCCCGCCCCCCGGGACGCGACCCAATCTGAGCTAGATCAGAGCCAGTTGACGCCGCAACGGTCATCACCGCGCATATATGCGCGCGGGAGCCGGTTGTGTGGTGGGGGCAGCGCCTCAGGCAGAACTACGGCAGACATGTCGTGGCCACCTATACCGACAACGCGCGCAGTGCGACGAAGGACGACCGGCAGCGACCGGGCTTCGACCGGTTGCTGGCCGACTTGCACCGTGGCCACGCCTTCACCGCAGGACCGCTCCGGGGGGTCGTCGCCGTCGCGGACGACCGGCTCTACCGGAGGCCGGACGACTTCATCCGCTTCATGGCGGCGCTGACTTCGGAGCCCGACCGCGTCTACGTCGGCCGCGACGGCCTGCGCGACCCGTACACCAAGCAAGGTCTGCTGCAAGGCGTCGAATCTCTCCAGGGCGCGGTCGCCGAGGGGAGGATGCGCAGCCTCCGGGTCCAGGACTGGCACTGGTCCAGAGCCATGGACGGACAGCCGCACAGCGGGCCGAGACCCTTCGGGTGGCAGGAGGACCGGCAGACCCTGCACCCGGTGGAGTCGGAGCTGGTCCGCAAGGCCATCGAGGACCGGATCGCCGGGAGCTCCATGGGGCAGGTGGCGCGCGAATGGGCCGCGCTGGGGATGACCGGCACGCGGGGAGGGCGGCCGAACCCGCAGACGGTCACGCAGATCATCACAGCTCCGAGGGTGTGCGGGTTCCGGGCCCACCGCGGCGAGTTGCTGATCGATCCGGATACGGGCCGGCCGCTGGTCGGGGCGTGGGAGGCCATCGTGCCCCCGGCGCAATGGGCGGCCGTCTGCGCGACGTTCTCGGCCGGGAGCCTGTACATGCACCGGGGTCCGCTCAGTCCGCGGCTGACCAGCCGTAAAGCCGGCCCCAAGTATCTGGCGAGCGGATTCTTGCGCTGCGGAGCAGAGACCGAAGGCGGCGGTAGATGCGACCAGCTGATGGGCGGGGGCAAGACGGCGAGCCGCAAGAGCCCGTACAACTACGTCTGCACCGCTGGGCGCGGCTGCGGGCGCTGTGCCATCAGCGGCCCTCTGGTGGAGGAGGCCATCGAAAGGCTGCTCTTTCCCGCGGACGGGAAGGCCAAGGTCCGGCTTCCCGAGTCCATGAGGGCGAGGTGGCGGTCGGGCGACATGGGCTTCGAGGAGAAGCGAAGGGTCATCGGCTCGGTCTTCGCCCACCTCGTGATCACACCCGGGAAGAAAGGCTGCGTTACATGGGATCACTCCCGTGTGGTTCCCGTCTGGAAATGGGCTGATCGTTTCACCCCGGCTGAACCGGCGGCGTGATGGCCCGGTCCGCGAGGCGGGAACCGGGCGGTGGGGCAGGATGGGATTATGCCGAACCGCCTCGCGAACGAGACCTCGCCGTATCTGCTCCAGCACGCGCACAACCCGGTCGACTGGTGGCCCTGGTCGCCGGAGGCGTTCGCCGAGGCGCGGGAGCGGGGGGTGCCGGTGCTGCTCAGTGTGGGGTATTCGAGTTGCCACTGGTGCCATGTGTTCGAAGCCGAAAGCTTCGAGGACGAGCTCACCGCCGCCTACATGAACGAGCACTTCGTCAACATCAAGGTCGACCGCGAAGAGCGGCCCGATGTCGACGCGGTCTACATGGAGGCCGTGCAGGCGGCGACCGGGCAGGGCGGGTGGCCCATGACCGTGTTTCTCACGCCTGATGCCGAGCCCTTCTACTTCGGGACCTACTTCCCGCCCGAGCCCCGGCACGGGATGCCCTCCTTCATGCAGGTGCTCGAAGGGGTGCGGGGCGCCTGGGTCGGGCGGCGGGAGGAGGTCGGGGAGGTGGCGCGGCGGATCGTGGGGGATCTGGCCGGGCGGCAGCTGGACTACGGGAAGGCCGGGGTGCCCGGGGCCGAGGAGCTGGGGCGGGCTCTGCTCGGGCTGACGCGGGAGTACGACGCCGTGCGCGGGGGGTTCGGCGGGGCGCCGAAGTTCCCGCCGTCGATGGTGCTGGAGTTCCTGCTGCGCCACCACGCCCGGACCGGGTCCGAGGGGGCCCTCCAGATGGCCGCCGACACCTGCGAGGCCATGGCCCGCGGCGGGATCTACGACCAGCTCGGCGGGGGGTTCGCGCGGTACTCCGTGGACCGGGAGTGGGTCGTGCCGCACTTCGAGAAGATGCTCTACGACAACGCCCTGCTGTGCCGGGTGTACGCGCATCTGTGGCGGGCCACCGGGTCCGGTCTCGCGCGGCGGGTCGCGCTGGAGACCGCCGACTTCATGGTGCGGGAGCTGCGCACCGGGGAGGGCGGGTTCGCCTCCGCGCTCGACGCCGACAGCGAGGAGGAGGGCAGCGGGCGGCACGTCGAGGGGGCGTACTACGCCTGGACCCCGGCCCAGCTGGCCGAGGTGCTCGGGGAGGCGGACGGGGAGCTCGCCGCCGCGTACTTCGGGGTCACCGAGGAGGGCACCTTCGAGCACGGCAAGTCGGTGCTGCAACTGCCGCAGGACGGGCCCGTGGTGGAGGCCGCCCGGCTGGCCTCGATCAGGGAGCGGCTGCTCGAAGCGCGCGGCCGGAGGCCCGCGCCCGGACGGGACGACAAGGTCGTCGCCGCCTGGAACGGGCTGGCCATCGCCGCCCTCGCCGAGTGCGGGGCCTTCTTCGAGCGGCCGGACCTGGTCGAGCGGGCCATCGAGGCGGCCGACCTGCTGGTACGGGTGCACATGGACGGCAGGGCTCGGCTGGCGCGGACCAGCAAGGACGGCCGGGCCGGGGCCAACGCGGGGGTGCTGGAGGACTACGGGGACGTCGCCGAGGGGTTCCTGACCCTGGCCGCCGTCACCGGGGAGGGGGTGTGGCTGGAGTTCGCCGGGTTCCTCCTCGACCTGGTGCTGGCCCAGTTCACCGCCGAGGACGGGTCGCTGTACGACACCGCGCACGACGCCGAGCAGCTGATCCGACGCCCCCAGGACCCCACCGACACCGCCGCGCCCTCCGGCTGGACGGCCGCCGCGGGCGCGCTGCTCTCGTACGCCGCGCACACCGGCTCCTCGCCCCACCGAGAGGCGGCCGAGCGGGCGCTCGCGGTGGTGCACGCCCTCGGGCCGCGCGTCCCGCGCTTCATCGGGCACGGGCTGTCCGTGGCGGAGGCGCTCGTGGACGGGCCGCGCGAAGTGGCCGTCGTGGGGGACCCGGACGATCCGGCGACGCGGGCCCTGCACCGCACCGCCTTGCTGGGGACGGCCCCCGGGGCGGTGGTGGCGGCCGGGCCGCCCCGCGCGGAGGACGGCAGCGGAGGGGAGTTCCCCCTGCTGGCCGAGCGCACGCGCGTAGGCGACCTTCCCACGGCGTACGTGTGCCGGCACTTCGTCTGCGCGCGGCCCACCACCGATCCCGCCGAGCTGGCGGAGCAGTTGGGCGTGGTTCATCCGTGAGGGGAGCGCGGTAGCGTCAGTTCGGTCGGCGGACGCCAGGACGGCAGGACGGCGTCCCGGTGTACGACACCGCCCCGCCGCTGGGCGGGCCGGCGGGCGCGGTCCTGCTCCCGGCCGTCCGCCGGTGGTCCGCCGCGGCCCGGGCGCGCGCTCGCGCGGCCGGCCCTGGCCGCCGTGCTCCTCGCGGTGGTGCCCTGCCCGCGGCCGAACCACCATGGCCGCTCGCCACGGCGGAGTTGATCCGTCCGGCGGCGGTCACCCACTCCCCGGACCCGACCAGCGGTGCGCGGACCTGCCGATGATGGTCGTCAACGACACCACGGCCGGCGTCCCGGCGGCCTTCCCGGCGAGGTGCGCAAGACCGCCGAGGCCCGCTGCCCCTGGGCGTCGCCGGACGGGCCACTCGGCCCAACGCCGCGTATCGCGAGGGTGAGATGCCGGGGCGGCGCGTGCCCTCCGCCGTGCGCGGCCGTCACCTTCGTTCGCTGTGGACAGCACGGAACTCCCGGCGACGGGCCCGCCGCCGCTCAGTGCGAGTAGGCGGCGAGCGAGATGCCGACGTAGTGGGCCACGAAGGCCGCGAGGGTCAGGGAGTGGAAGACCTCATGGAACCCGAAGAAGCGAGGGGAGGGATTGGGACGCTTCATTCCGTAGATGACACCGCCCACGCTGTACAGCAGGCCCCCGGCGATCACCAGGACCAGCACCGCGATCCCGCCGGTGCGCAGGAAGTCCGGCAGGAAGAAGACGGCGGCCCAGCCCATCGCGATGTAGCAGGGGGTGTAGAGCCAGCGCGGGGCGCCGACCCAGAAGACGCGGAAGGCGATGCCGGCGGCGGCCGCGATCCAGACCGCCCACAGCAGGGTCCGCCCGGTGGAGTCCGGCAGCAGCAGGACGGTGAGCGGGGTGTAGGTGCCCGCGATGATCAGGAAGATGTTGGCGTGGTCGAGCCGGCGCAGGACGGCCTCGCCGCGCGGGCCCCAGGTGCCGCGGTGGTAGACGGCGCTGACCCCGAAGAGCAGGCAGGCGGTGAGGACATAGACCCCGCAGGCGACCCGCGCCCGCGTCGTGTCGGTGAAGGCCATCAGCGCGAGGCCCGCGACCACCACGGCCGGGAACATTCCGGTGTGCAGCCAGCCGCGCATCAGCGGCTTGTCCTCCGGAGCTGCCGGTCCGGCGGGGGCGGCCGCTACGGCAGCGGCGTCAGAAGTCATGGTCGTCATGCTACCTACGGGTCCGTAGGTTTCCGTTAGTCCTCTTTACGGAAGATTGACCGACGTGGCGATGCTCACGTGAGAGGCCCCCTGGACATATGCGCACACGCACCCGATGATCAGATGAGTGCGGTCGACACCGGATGAGCGGAGCGCGAAGCGTCCGGGTCGCGGCCCCCACGGGGCATACACCAAACACACCCCTCAACAAGGAGCAATCGTGGCGCGCGACAACGCGGCTCCCACCCCTTCCCTCCCGACGACGCACCAGGAGCTGATCTCCTGGGTCGACGAGATCGCGGCGATCACCCAGCCCGACCGCGTCGTCTGGTGCGACGGTTCCGAAGCCGAGTACGAGCGCCTGTGCGAGGAGCTCGTCGCCAAGGGCACGTTCAAGAAGCTCGACGAGACCAAGCGCCCCAACTCGTACTACGCCGCCTCCGACCCCTCCGACGTCGCGCGCGTCGAGGACCGGACCTTCATCTGCTCCGAGAAGGAGGAGGACGCGGGCCCGACCAACCACTGGAAGGCCCCTTCCGAGATGAAGGAGCTCTTCGCGGGCGAGAAGGGCATCTTCCGCGGCTCCATGAAGGGCCGCACGATGTACGTCGTGCCCTTCTGCATGGGCCCCCTGGGCTCCGAGCTCTCCGCGATCGGCGTCGAGATCACCGACTCCGCCTACGTCGCGGTCGCCATGCGCACCATGACCCGCATGGGCAAGGCCGTCCTCGACGAGCTCGGCACCGACGGCTTCTTCGTCAAGGCCGTCCACACCCTCGGCGCTCCGCTCGCCGAGGGCGAGGCCGACGTGCCGTGGCCCTGCAACACCACCAAGTACATCTCGCACTTCCCCGAGACCCGCGAGATCTGGTCGTACGGCTCCGGCTACGGCGGCAACGCCCTGCTCGGCAAGAAGTGCTACGCCCTGCGCATCGCCTCCGTCATGGCCCGTGACGAGGGCTGGCTCGCCGAGCACATGCTGATCCTCAAGCTCACCCCGCCGGCCGGTGAAGCCCGTTACGTCGCGGCCGCGTTCCCGTCGGCCTGCGGCAAGACCAACCTCGCCATGCTGGAGCCGACCATCCCCGGCTGGACGGTCGAGACCATCGGCGACGACATCGCCTGGATGCGCTTCGGCGAGGACGGCCGCCTCTACGCGATCAACCCCGAGGCCGGCTTCTTCGGCGTCGCGCCCGGCACCGGCGAGCACACCAACGCCAACGCCATGAAGACGATGTACGCCAACACCGTCTTCACCAACGTCGCGCTCACCCCCGACGGCGGTGACGTGTGGTGGGAGGGCATGACCGAGGAGCCCCCGGCCGAGCTCATCGACTGGCGCGGCAACCGGTGGACCCCCGAGTCCGACGCCCCGGCCGCCCACCCCAACGCCCGCTTCGCCGTCCCTGCGTCGCAGTGCCCGACGATCGCCCCCGAGTGGGAGGACCCCAAGGGCGTCCCGATCTCCGCGATCCTCTTCGGCGGCCGCCGCGCCTCCGCCGTCCCGCTGGTCACCGAGTCCTTCGACTGGAACCACGGCGTCTTCATCGGCTCGAACATCGCCTCCGAGAAGACCGCCGCCGCCGAGGGCAAGGTCGGCGAGCTGCGCCGCGACCCCTTCGCGATGCTGCCGTTCTGCGGCTACAACATGGGCGACTACATGGCCCACTGGGTCAAGGTCGCGGCCGACAAGGACCAGAGCAAGCTCCCGAAGATCTACTACGTGAACTGGTTCCGCAAGAACGACGCGGGCAAGTTCGTGTGGCCCGGCTTCGGCGAGAACAGCCGCGTCCTGAAGTGGATCGTCGGCCGCCTCGACGGCAGCGCCGAGGGCGTCGAGACCCCGATCGGCGTCCTGCCGACCAAGGCCGCCCTCGACCTCGACGGCCTCGACATCTCCGACGAGGACCTCGACTTCCTGCTCACCGTCGACAAGGACGTGTGGCGCGAGGAGGCCGCCCTGGTGCCCGAGCACCTCAACACCTACGGCGAGCACACGCCGAAGGAGCTGTGGGAGCAGTACCACGCGCTCGTCGAGCGCCTGGGCTGAGCCCGACGCCTGCGCCCCGTGCCGCAGGCCACCTGAACGTGGGAGTCCCCGACCAAGGTTCTCCCACCGCTGTGGGAATCCCCGACCAAGGCTTTCCCGGAGCAGCACACGCCTGGACGACGGGCGCCCGGCCACTGTCCCGGCCGCCGCCCGTCACCACCCGGCCGTGTGCGTCTGCTGACGGCGGACCTCCCTGTCCTGGAGGTCCGCCGTCAGGCGTTCGCGCCCCGCCGGCCGGCGCCCCGGCGGTTCCGCTTCGAAATGCTGTGTGAGTGGGCGGGTGCTGGCGGGGCGGGTGGTGTGCCGGGAGGATCACAGGCATGGCACTGAAATGGCAGGGGTGGGTGGTCGGCCTCATGGGCCTGGCCGGCCTCCTGGTGTTCGCCCCCTTGGGCCTGTACGTCTGGGCCAGCAGCCCTTCCCGTCCGGCCGCCGCGGCCGCCGCGCCCCCGCGGGTGCGGGTCACCGACTGCCGCATCGACCCGGCGAGCAAACGGGTCCTGGCGGCGGTGGAGGCCGGCGGCGGGGAGGGCTCGTACCTGGTCACGGTCGAGTTCCGCGACCGCCGGCCCGCGCCGGAGGGCGGGGGCGCGGACGGCGCCCGCACCGCTCAGTCCCTGGTCCTCCTGCCGGGCCTCGCCCCGGCCGCCCCGCCCGCCCGGACGGAGGCCGTGGGCCCGGTGTGGGACCCCGCGACGGCGCCGTGGTGCGGGGTCGCGGGGGTGGAGCGGGAGGGCGGCCCCCAGGGCTGAGGCCCTCCGCGCCGTCAGTGGCCCCAGGTGACGTCCGTGCGCCCCGCCTGGTGGCCCGTGACGGACTGGTCGAGCGGAATGGTCACGCCCGTCTCGGACCCGGAGGCGGAGACGCGGTGCGCCTGCGAGGGCTCCCCGGCGGTGACGGAATGCGCCGCGCCCAGAGCGCCGACGGCGATGACGGCCGCGGCCACGGTCTTGGCGATGCGAGTGGCGAGCATGGACATCGGTTTCCCCCTGAGCACAATCGCTTCAGCTGTGTTCCCGGGCAGCAGCCCGGCTTTCGGTCCCGGCCGGTTCCCCCGGCCGATGCCCCTACTCTGCTGACGCTTCAGAACGGGTGGAAGGGGTTCGCGGTGGACGGATCCTGCATCTGCATATCCCGTCCATCGGAGTCCAGCAGTCCGTCCCAGAACTGCGGGACCAGGGCCGCGCCGAAGGACACCACATCCACCTCTCCGAGCGAGGGGTGCGCGAGGAGCGCCCGGTGGCAGACGGCCGACGCGGTCCGCTCGGCGAGGGCGAGCGAGGACGCGGTCAGGTAGAAGCCCAGCACCGGACCGTCCGCCGCGTCCCCGTGCGCGCTGACGTGTTCCAGGCCCTCGCCCTCCAGCGCGCAACCGAGGAACAGCTGCGCCGCGTCCTCGGGAAGGGGAGTGTGATCCGGGGCCCGGAGCCGGGCGTGCACGAGATACATACGGCCATCCTGTGCGCGGCCGGCCCTCGCGGTACAGACCGGGACGGGGGACTGTTTATGCCACAACAGGAAACGACCAGGCACGCTTCAAGCGTTCGTATAGTTCCCCTCAGGCGCACGTGCACGGACACCTGGGGGCATCACCATGCTGGAACTGCTGGGACTCGACGCGGAAGCGGAACGCGTCTACCGGGCACTCCTCGCCCATCCCGACGACGGGGTGAGCGCCCTCTCCCAGCGGCTCGCGCTTCCCGAGGGCGACTTGCGCGCCTGCCTCGACCGGCTCAGCCGCCTCGCACTGGTCCAGCCCTCCTCCCGGGAAGGCATCGGGTTCCGTCCGCTGGACCCCGAGGACGCCATGGAACTGCTGCTCGCCCGCCAGCAGGCCGAACTGGCCGCCCACCAGCAGAAGGTGGAGGCGTCGCGGGCCGCCGCCGCGCAGCTCATCGCCGAATGCTCCTCCTTGCGCCGGCGCGGCGCCACCGCCGGCGTCGAGAGCCTGCGGGGGCCCGAGGAGATACGTGACCGGCTGGCCCGGCTGGCCGCCAACACCCGCCACGAGATCATGACCTTCGCGCCCGGCGGCGCCCACACCGCCGCCGACCTCGAAGCCAGCCGCGGCCCCAACGCCGCGCTCCTGGACCGGGGCATCACCATGCGCACCGTCTACCTCGACAGCGTCCGCAACCACCAGCCCACCCTGGACCACGTGGACTGGCTGCACCGCCACGGCGGCCAGGTGCGCACGGCCCCCACCCTGCCGGTACGGATGATCGTCTCGGACCGCCGCGAGGCCGTCCTCCCCCTCGACACCGACGACGCCCAGACCGGCGCGGTCGTCCTGAGCTACGAGGGCCCCATCGCCGCGCTCTGCGCCCTGTTCGAGAGCGTCTGGCAGAGCGCCAACCCCTTGGGCACCGCCGTGGAACGCAACATGGACGGGCTGACCCGCCAGCACCGCGAGTCCCTCCACATGCTCCTCCAGGGGCTCACGGACGAGGCCATCGCCAAGCGCCTCGGCGTCTCCCCGCGCACCGCCCGCCGCATCGCCGCCGAACTCATGGAGGCGCTGGAGGCCCGCAGCCGCTTCCAGGCCGGCGCGCACGCCGTCCAGAACGGCTGGCTGCCCGCCACGCGCGTCTGAGCCCGCCCCCGGCCGCTTCCGGCCCCCTTCACGAAGCCGCGTCCCCTCCCGGGGCGCGGCTTTCGTCGTCCTCCGTCCCTTTCCGTCCAGGTGGCGGTGGACGGGATATGCCATTGCAGAATCCGTCCACCGGAAAGTCCTTCCAGTGGCCTTGGAGAACCGGCACAGTAGAGGCATCGGCAGGGAAGACCGGCCGAAAAGGCGGAACTCGGGCCCCGGAAAGGGGATCTGAAAAAGCCTTCGCTCCACCCGACGCCACATCCGGAAATGGAGGTGAACGAAATGATCGACATCCAGGACATCGAGGTCATGGCCGAGGCGCTGACCTGCGGCAGCTACAACAAGGGCTGAACGCGGGCAGGTTGAAGCCTGCGGCGGACAACAGCCGGCGCATCGCGACCGTGCGAGGAGGTGAACGCAAATGATCGACATCCAGGACATCGAGGTCATGGCCGAGGCTCTGACCTGCGGCAGCTACAACAAGGGCTGAGCAATTGTGTGGGCGCGCTCCGGAGACGGAGCGCGCCCCCGCCGTACCCGCACCCGGAAACCGGGGGGAGAGGAAAAGAAATGCAGACGACGGTCCAGCCGGTCCGTGACGACCTGCTCCGCGTGGGCGGGGCGTTCACTCCGGGATTTCTCGACCCGGACCCGTCCCGGAGGCTCTCGCTCATGGGCGAGAACCCCTTCCTGGAATTCGGGTTCAACGAATGGCGGAAATGGGAGGGCCTCGACGAGGTGCCGGCGGTCCCGGAATTCTCCCTCCACCTCGGGCGTACGGCGATCTGCGAAGGCCCGCGGGAACAGGCCCGCTACATCGATTACGTGATGGAGCAGTCGGCCACCCGCCGCAACAAGCCGACCTCCATCGGAGTCCACGTCACCGGCGACCGGGCCCTGGGCGGCGGATCCTTCGGACTCCACTCCTACTTCACCGGCACCAAGGAGGAAGAGGCGCGCGCCGTCCGCTTCCTCAGCGACCTCCACCGGACCTCGGGCCTGCCCGTCTGGGTGGAGAACGCCAACTGCTACTCCGCCTCCGCCCGGGGCATCCTGGACGCCTGGCAGGCGGTCACGCGCATCTGCGAGAACACCGGCTCCGGCCTCATCGTCGACCTGGCCCACCTCTACATCGACGCCGTCAACTGCGGTGTCCCCGTCGAGGTACTGCTCGGTGCCGTCCCCTGGTCGCAGGTGGTCGAACTGCACCTGTCGGGCGTCCGCACCGGACGGGACGGGACCCTTCACGACGGGCACTCCGAAGCCGTCCACGAAGGTGTGTGGTCGCTGCTGGACACCGTGCTGGACCAGCGGCTGATCACGGAGACCGAGCCCGTCACCGTGATCGTCGAGCACGCGGACCTCACCTGGACGGACCGCGCCGACCTGTACTACGCCGATTTCGCCCGGGCCGAATCGGTCCTGGAGCGGCACCGGCGGCGCATCGCGGGAGCCGCGGAGGGCGAGCCGCACGACTACGGCGTCCCCTACTGCCGCGCCTACCTGCGCCAGCTCTGCAACGGCTGGATCCCCGGCCTCGCCCAGGCCACCGAACAGCGCGGCCTGTCCTACGCCGACCTGTTCGACCAGTGGGTGGAGGACGTCCGCGCCCGCGGCAAGCGCATCGTCCTCAACCTCGACGAGATCCCGCCGGCCGAACGCCCCGGCGCGGTCAGCGCCCCGCAGGACCTGCTGGCCTACGCCAAGGAGAAGCTGCGCTGATGCTGATCGGTGTCAACGTGACCTCGCCCGACACCCTCGACCTGGCCTGCGCCCTGCGCGACTCCGGCCACATCGACTTCGTCGAGGTCCTGATCGACGGTTTCGCCCACCTGGATCCGAAGGAGTTCCGCCGCACGGTCGGCGACCTTCCGGTCGGCTGCCACATCATGCTCTCCCGGTTCCTCGACCCGGACCGGGCGCGCCTGGACCACTACCTGGACCTGGTCAACCGGTGGCAGGCGGACTGCGGCCTGCTCTACGTCAGCGACCACATCGCCCACTTCTCCCACAACGGCCAGCCGCTGCCGCTGGCCCAGGAGGTGGACTACGCCTCCTGGCAGCCGGTGATCGACTCCGTGCGCGCCTGGCAGGAGGAGCTCGGCACCGTCCTGGCCGTGGAGAACTTCCCCTCGCAGACTTCCTCCCGCATCCCCCAGGCCCGCGCCTACGCCGAACTCACCGAAGCCACCGGGTGCGAGGTCCTCATGGACGTCTCCAACGCGATGGTGGCCCAGCTCAACACCGGGCAGCCCGCCGCGGCCTGGGCCGACGTGCCGGGGGTGGGCCGGCGGTTCCACCTGGCCGGCTACGGCCCCTCGCCGGCGGCCCCCTCGCTCATCGTCGACAGCCACGACGCCCCCGTCAGCGACGAGACCCTCGCCCTGGTGGAGCTGTTCGCCGGCCGCGCCGCACCGGACGCCACGCTCGTCGTCGAACGCGACGCCAACCACGACCTGGACGAATGGAGAACGGACCTTGACCGTACGCGCGCCGCAGTCGTCGCGGCTCGACGCCTGCATCAGCCCCACCGCACGTGACTCCCTCGCCCCGGGCTCCCGTGACCGGCTGATCGCCACGGAATCGCTCCGCATCCGCTGGCACCAGCTCTTCGACCGCATCCCGCTGCTGGCCGCCCGCCTGCCGGAGACGAGCGAGCTCTACGAGGGCTTCCTGGAGTGGGCGGTGGCCGCCGGCCGGAGGCTGGACTGGCGGATGCACCTGCACTTCCTCGAGTACCTCGAAGGTCCCGGCGGTGGGGGCGCGGCCCTGCGGACGCAGGACCACATCGAACTGCTCGCCGCCTCGGCCGCACGCTGGTTCGCCTCACCGGAGCACCGGCAGCGGGGCCTCGCCCTCACCACCGGGACCACCGCCCCCAAGGTCGTCGTCGCGCTCAAGGGGCACGCGCCCCTGGAACGCGGCCGCGTGAAGCTCGCCGAGGTGCCCGCACTGGAGCCGGAGCCGGGCATCCGGTGGTCGCTCTCCCCTTCCGGCGACTTCGCCGTCCTCGACTGGAGCCCGCTGTGACGGGCGCGGCCGCCCCCCGCCCCGTCCCGTCGCTGGGCCGGCGCGTGCTCGCCCTGATGGGCCCCATGGTGGTGGCGTCCGTCATGGGCCAGGCCATCGCCCAGACCGACCTGTGGGTGATCAGCACCCTGGGCGAACAGGCCGTGGCCGCCGCCGCCGTACCGCAGCGCCTGCTCCTCCTCGACGCGATCACCGCCATGGCCATGGGCCCCGTCGTCGGACTGTCCGTGGCCGGGGCCGTGTCCGCACACGCCCGCCGGCGGGCGGTGCAGGGCGGCCTCGTCGGCGCCACGGCCGCCGGGCTGCTCATCGCGGTGGCCGGCCTGGCCGTGCTGCCGTACCTCGTGGACACCCTGGTCGCCGCACCGGGCATCCGCGGCGACGCGCGCTCGGCCCTGGTGTGGCTGCTGATCGCCGCCCCGGTACGCCTGGCCCAGTTCGTCGGTGCCATGGCGCTGTTCGCGCTCGGGCGTTCGCGTCCGCTCCTGATCCTGTACGCCGTGGCCGTCGCCGCCAACGGCGCCCTCGACTGGTTCTTCGTCCACGGGGCCGGGCTCGGATTCGCGGGAGCCTACGCCGCCACCTCCGTCATCGCCGCCCTCGAATGCGCCGTCACCGTATGGCTGCTGCGCGACCACCTCTCCCTGCCCCTCCGGCTCCGCGAGAGCGTGTGCTGGCTGCGCCAGGTGGCGCGCAGCATGGCGACGGAGTGGGGGCACATGCTCTCGGTGATCGGCTTCGAACTGCTCCTGGTCCTCGCGCTGACCCTCAGGGCCTCGTGGGGGGACCGGCTCGCCGCCTTCTCGGCCGGGGCGGTCCTCACGGCGACGCTGCACATCCCGCTCACCGCCCTGGTCAACGCGACCGGCATGGTCTGCAAGGGCGCCGCCCCCTCCGACCGGGAATGGCGGAACCTCCGCGCGGGTGTCCTGGCCGTCAGCGGGGCCGTCTGCGTCCTCGTCGCGAGCGCGGCCTGGACGGTGCTGCCGGGGTTCTACGGCCTGCACGGCTCGGCCGCCACGTGGTTCAGCTGGCTGATGGCCGCTCAGGCCGCCGCCTTCCCCTTCCGGCTGCTGGCCGCTACCGCCGAAGGCCGGCACAAGGCGGCGGACCGTTTCGGGGTGGTGCTGCGCCTGCGCCTGATCCAGGAGTTCGGCATCGCCCTGCCGGTGTTCCTCGCGGGCCTGCTGACGGACAACGCGGCCCTGGCCTGGTCGGGCATCGTGCTGGGCTGCGCGGTCAACTACCGGCTGCTGCGCGGGTCGTCGGCGGACGGCCGGGCCGGGCCGCCGGCCGGAGCCGAGGTGGCCGGAGCGCGGGCCCGCGCCCTCCCGGTCAAGGGATAGGCCGGGAGCCGGCCGCCCCCGGGGGCGCCGGCCGGTGGGGTCCGCGGAGGTGTGGCTCCCGGTCCGGGGCCTCCGCGGCGCCGGACCGGGGCCGTCTAGGGGGTCTCCCCGGCCCGCAGGGCCAGGGGACGGGCAGAGGCCGACCGGGCGGCCGCGGCGTGGGCGTCCATGCGCTGGGCGGCGAGGATGGCCACGGCGGTGTCGGCGCGGGAGGCGGCGACGAGGAGGGCGCGGGCCGCGAGGTCGTGGGCGCGCCGGTGCAGGGTGGCGGTGTCGGCGCCCTCGGGCAGGGCCGGATAGGCGATGCGGACCGGCTGGGAGCCGCGCAGGCGGGCCACCTGCTCCGCGATGCGGGCGGCGGCGCCGTCCTCCAGGCCGAGCTCGTCGGTGACGGCGAGCAGGGCCGCGAGGTGTCCGGCCAGCTGGGTGTCGAGGGCTTCGCCGCGGCTGCTCCGCGGGTACTGGGGTGCGCGAGGGCTGCCGTCCACGACGTGGACGGCCGGCTTGGAGCGGATCGGCTCGTACATGGGGATGGCCTCCTGCGGGTCAGGAGACCATCCTACCTTGGATCGGTTCTAAAGTTGAGCTGCATCCGGACTCTGGGACGGGCCGGATCAGTGCTGGCCGTAGCCGTCCAGGAAGCGGCCGATGCGGGTGACGGCGTCCGCGAGGTCCTTCGCGTTGGGCAGCGTCACGATCCGGAAGTGGTCGGGCTCGGGCCAGTTGAAGCCCGTGCCGTGCACGACCATGATCTTCTCGGCCCGCAGCAGGTCCAGGACCATCTGCCGGTCGTCCTTGATCTTGTAGACGGACGGGTCCAGCCGTGGGAACAGGTACAGCGCGCCCTTGGGCTTCACGCACGTGACGCCCGGGATCTGCGTCAACAGCTCGTACGCGGTGTCGCGCTGCTCCAGCAGCCGCCCGCCCGGCAGCACCAGGTCCACGATCGACTGCCGGCCGCCGAGCGCGGTGGCCACCGCGTGCTGCGAGGGCATGTTCGCGCACAGGCGCATGTTGGCCAGGATGGTCAGGCCCTCGATGTACGAGGCGGCGTGCTTCTTGGGGCCGCAGACGGCCATCCAGCCGGCCCGGTAGCCGGCCACGCGGTAGTTCTTCGACAGCCCGTTGAAGGTCAGGACCAGCAGGTCCGGGGCGATGGTGGCGGTGTTGGTGTGCGTGGCGCCGTCGTAGAGGATCCGGTCGTAGATCTCGTCGGAGCAGACGATCAGGTTGTGGCGGCGCGCGATGTCCGTGAGCCCGCGCAGCATCTCGTCGTCGTAGACGGCGCCGGTCGGGTTGTTCGGGTTGATGATCACGAGCGCCTTGGTGCGGTCGGTGATCTTGCGCTCGATGTCCGCCAGGTCGGGCATCCAGTCGGACTGCTCGTCGCACCGGTAGTGCACGGCCGTGCCGCCCGCCAGGCTGACGGACGCCGTCCACAGCGGGTAGTCGGGGGCCGGGACCAGCACCTCGTCGCCGTCGTCGAGCAGCGCCTGCATCGACATCTGGATCAGCTCGGAGACGCCGTTGCCGAGGTAGATGTCCTCGACGCCGAGCTCGATGCCCTTGGTCTGGTAGTGCTGCATGACCGCGCGCCTGGCCGACAGCAGGCCCTTCGCGTCCCCGTAGCCGTGGGCGTGGCCCAGGTTGCGGAGCATGTCCTCAAGGATCTCCGGCGGGCACTCGAAGCCGAAGGCCGCGGGGTTGCCGGTGTTGAGCTTGAGGATGCGATGACCTGCCGCTTCGAGCCGCATCGCCTCTTCGAGGACGGGTCCGCGGATCTCGTAGCAGACATTGGCGAGTTTCGTTGACTGGATCACCTGCATGACGGGAGCTTACGGGCCTCTTTGTTTGTCCGCTCGGGCATTCGGCCCGGACATCAGAGGCCGATATGTCCCCATTGGCGGGATGGGGCTGGTGAGGGCCGCGTCGCTCCTTGGAAACGGCGGCCGCCCGCCCGTTCCGGCCTGCGGATCGGGTGGGGGACGGGATGGGGGAGTCGTCCGGTGTTGCGCTCGTCACCCCGGGCTGCCCGAGTCGACGGTTCCGTTTCCTGGACCCGGATTGACGGACGGGGCTCTTTAGGTGAGCCTTACCTTGCTTTCGCGCCTTCCCTGCTCGTTTCCCCCTTCCGGAGCACGCCCCCATGTCCTCGCCGGCCGCCAGAATCGCCCCCCGCCCCGTCCGCCTGTACGACTCCTGGTGGACGGTGGCGGCGGGTGCGCTGTGCGCGCTGGTCGTCCTGGCGGCGGGGCTGTGGTGCTCCGTCCATGTGCGGACCGACGCGGCCCTGCACTCCGCCGCGCTCTTCGCGCACCTGGCCTCCCTGGTGCTCGGCTTCGGTGCGGTGCTCTCCGCTGACTACCACGGACTGCTCTGGGCCGCCGGCCGCTGCACCCTGGAGGAGGTGCTCGCCGCGACCGCCCGGCTGCACGTGCCCATCTGGGCCGGCCTCGGCGGGCTCGTGGTCAGCGGGCTGATGCTGCACCCCGACGTCCACTCCCCGCTCACCCTCACCAAGCTCGGCCTGGTCGCCGCACTCACCGTGAACGGCCTCCAGGCGGGCCTGCTGGGCCGCCGCCTCGCCTGCGCCGGGGGCGGGACCGGCCGCGGGCTGCTGGTGTGGGGCGGCGTCACCGCGCTGGTCTCCCAGGTGTGCTGGTGGGGCGCGGTCGTCATCGGCTTCCTCAACACCAACACCTGATCCTCACCCTCACCCCGGCGCCCCGGCCCGCCCCGCGAGGTGACATCCCGCGCCCCGGCGGGCGCTCCCGGCGGGCTCCGGCGTGGCAGCATCGGCGCCATGCGCTACCGCTACGCCACCGATTCCGACGCGGCCGCCCTGGCCGGGCTGTTCGCCGCCAACCACCACGACGCCCTGACCCGAGAGCAGCGCGCCGCGCAGGGCTTCGTCCAGGGCTCCTTCGGCGCGGACACGCTGCGGGACATGGCCGCCGCCGGGGAGCTCCTGGTGGCCGACGACGGCCACGGCCGGATCGCCGGGCTGCTCGCGCTGTCGGTGGCGGCAGACATGGCCGACCCGCCGGCGGCGGTCGCCGGACTGCTGCGGGCGCAGGCGGACCTCCTCTGGCGGGGCCGCCCGCTGAGCGAGGTGGCGTGGCTGCTGTACGGGCCGGTGGTGGTCGACGCGGCGTTCCGCGGGCGCGGTGTGGCCCGCGGCCTGTTCGGGCGGGCCGTCGAGGCGGCGGCGGGCCGCGCCGAGGCCCTGGTCGCCTTCATCGAGGCGGGCAACGCCCCCTCCTGGCGGGTCCACGTGGACGCCTTCGGTATGACCCCCCTCGGCGAGTACACCGTCTCCGGCCGCACCTACCACGCGGTCGCCGCCCCGGTCTAGGCCGAGGTCCACCCCCGCGCGCGGAGCCGCTCGAACCCGTCGAGCAGCAGGTCCAGCGCGAACTCGAACTCGAACTGGTCGTCGCAGCCGCCGCCCACCACGGAACCCCCGTCGTGCGCGGCCGCCGCGGCCATCTCCGCGATGCGCGGGTAGCGCTGGGCCAGGGTCAGGGCGTGGGCCGGATCCGGGGGTGCGGAGCCGCCCGAGGTGTCGAACAGCTCCTGGCTGAAGCCCAGGACGCGGCTGCCCAGCGCGTGCATCGCGTGGTGTGCGAGGTCGGCGGAGAGCCCGCCGTCGCGCAAGACCCCGATCATCGAGTCCAGGTACTCCAGCACCGCCGGCGTCGGCCCGCTCCGCGACTCGATCACCCGGTACGCCCAGCGGTGGCGCAGCAGCACCCGCCGGGCCGACAGCACCCGCCGGCGTACCGCCTCGCGCCAGTCGGAGCCGGGCTCCGCAAGCTCGATCTCCCCGACGACGGCGTCCACCATGCCGTCGAGCAGCTGCTCCTTGTTGGCCACGTGCTTGTAGAGCGCCATCGGTACGACGTCCAGCTCCTGCGCCAGCCTGCGCATGCTCAGCGCCTCGATCCCGCCCTCGTCGGCGAGTGCGACGGCGGCCCGCAGCACCCGCTCCCGGTTCAGCCGCGTCATCCCTGGTCCTCCTCCGGGTCCGTCCGTCCACGCCTTGACGAGTGTACGGCGTACACCTATGGTCGGAACCCGAAGGTGTACGCCGTACACCTTCGCCGAGGAGGGGCCGACGCCATGAGAAGAACCGCCGTCACCGCAGGGGTGCTGTTCCTGGTGACCGAGGTCGCCGCGATCGCCGGGGCGGTCCTCTACCGCCCCCTGCTCGGCGGGGCGGGCGCCGGGGCCGACGGCCGGGCGGTCCTCGGGGCCCTGTGCGAGCTGGTCCTGGTGGCCGCCGTGGCCGGCACCGGCGTGACCCTGTTCCCCGTGGTCCGGCGCTGGGGCCAGACGGCCGCCCTCGGCTACCTCTGCGCCCGCGTCATGGAGGCGGTGCTCATCCTGCTCGGGATCGTCGCCGTACTGGCCCTGGTCACCCTGCGCCGCGAGCCGGGCGGGCCCGGGGCGGCCGCCGCCGACACGGCGCTGGTGGCCGTGCACGACTGGACGTTCCTGCTCGGCCCCAACCTCGCCCTCGGACTGAACACCGCCCTGCTCGCCGGGCTCATGTACCGCTCCCGGCTCGTGCCCCGGCCCATCGCCGTCCTCGGCCTGGCCGGCGGCCCGCTGATCTGCGCCTCGGCCGTCGCCGTGATGTCCGGGCTCTACGCCCAGCTCTCCCTGCCCGGGTCGCTCGCCGCCCTCCCGGTGTTCGCCTGGGAGGTCTCACTCGCCGTCTGGCTCGTCGCCAGGGGGTTCCGGCCGGCCGTCACCCCTCGATGATCACCAGCGGGAGCTCCCGCGGCCGGGCGGTCTCCCGGTAGTCGTCGAACAGCGGCCACAGGGCCGTCATCGCCTCCCAGTACGTCTCCCGCTCCTGCGGCGCCGCCGTCCGCGCCCAGGCCGCGAAGACGTCCGGGCCCACCTGGACGCGCACCTCGGGGTGCGCGACGAGGTTCCCGTACCAGGAGGGGTGGCGGGGCCCGCCCGTCCCGGCGGCCACCACCAGCAGCCGGCCCGCGTCCCGCCCGTAGATCAGCGGGGTGCGCACCGCCCGGCCGCGGGCCCGGTCGAGGGTGGTCAGCAGCAGGGTGGGGACCCCGTGCCACAGGTGCCCGTCCGTGCCACCGCTCGACACGTACGTCCGCACGTGCTCCCGCCGCGGTCCCGGGCGGGGATCGGCGGGGTGGTTCCAGTCGACGGCGACGGCGACGCTGTTCATCTGACCTCCGTAGGGCGTCCCCCCTGCGGCTAACGATCCTTCACCTGATCCGGATGCGGCGCACCCGCCCAGCGGGCCGCGCGCCGCGACGACAACGGGCCACGGCCCGGGGGCAACCCGGGCCGTGGCCCACAGCAGCGTCCGGCCGGATACGGCTACGGCAGGTAGCGCTCGATCACGGACAGACCCTTCTCCTCGATCAGCTTCCGCGCCTTCTCGACCCGCTCCGGAGTCGGGTCGTGGCCGGTCGCCATCACCAGGTCCTCGGGGTCGTACGGCCGCTCACCACCGGTGAAGAGCCGGTCCGACCGGGTGGGCTGCTCGTTGGTTTCACTGTCCATCGGATACCTCCTACGGTGCCCCAGGCCCCCATCCTCCGACTCCGGGCCCAAGAACGCACGTCGGCGCCCGCGGCGGCCGCCTCAGCGGACGGTGAGGGTGGCCAGAGCGCCGATGGCGACCAGCGCCCCGCAGATCGACAGGTTGACCGCCCGGTGCTCCCAGAACACCGCCACGAACTCGCGCAGGGTGGCGCTCGGCAGGAAGTAGCGGGCCGTCGGCGAGCCCACCACCTGCCCGTTCACCCCCACCTTGCGGGCCATCATCGCGGCCCGGAAGGCGTGGAAGTTGTTGGTGACCACCACGCAGCGGTAGCCCGGGACGGCCGCCCGCATGATCTCCTTCGAGAACAGCATGTTCTCCTCGGTCGTCCGCGACCGGTCCTCCAGCGCGATGTGCTCCTGGGGCACCCCCTCGGCGATCAGCCAGTCCGCCATCGCCCGCGCCTCCGCGACCTGCTCGTCCGACCCCTTGCCGCCCGAGGTCAGCAGCACCGGCGGGCGCGAGCCGCGGGCCAGCTGGGCGACGTAGATCTCCTGCCCCTTGCGCAGCCGCGAGGCCAGCAGCGGCGGTACCCGGTCCCCGCCGACCAGGCCGGAACCCAGCAGCACCACGTGGTCGACGTCCCCGCGCACCCGGATGCGGCCGTAGAGGAAGGCGTAGCCGAGGAAGCACAGGAAGAGGAAGGAGACGTAGGCCGCGACCACGGTGAGGGTCGCCGCCATCCCGTTCAGGACGGGGGAGTGGAACATCGGGACGACGATCAGCAGCGCGATCAGCCCGAAGATCCCCAGCCCCGCCAGCAGCGACAGCAGGGTGGCCGGGCTGGTGCCCTCCTTGCGGACCATCGTCATCCCGTTGGCGATCAGGAAGGCGGCGATGGCCATCGTCCCGAGCGTCGGCGCGGCGAAGGCCAGACCGATGATCGTCAGGGCGGCCCACCCCGGCAGGGCCGTCACCTGGTACAGCAGGGCCGCCGAGAACGTGAGGAGGGTCAGTCCGAACAGCACCGCGTTGCTGAAACGGCGGCGGTCCTTGAACGCGCTGACGCACAGGGCGAGGAAGAAGAGGGCGGGAAGGACGAAAGCGGCCATGCCGCTCATCGTATGTGCCGACCGCGTCCCGCCGTCCGAGGCGATGGTCCTGGTCGAACGCCCTGTCCGGTGAGGGGGGTTCTGCGCACGGAGCGCCCGGCCAGCACATCGGTGCGCCGGCCGTCGCGGATGACGAACCGGCCGTCGATCAGCACGTACGGGATGCCGGACGGCAGGGTGCGCGGGCGGTCGTACGTGGACCCCGCCGCGACCGTCCGCGGGTCGAAGAGGACGAGATCGGCCCGGTACCCCTCGCGCACCAGCCCCCGGTCCGACAGCCGCAGCCGGGCCGCAGGCCGGCCCGACAGGTGCGCCACGCACTCCTCCAGCGAGAGCACCCCCAGCTCGCGCACGTAGTGGCCGAGGTAGTGCGGGAAGGTGCCGTACGCCCTCGGGTGCGGCTTCGCCCCGTGCAGGATCCCGTCCGAGCCGCCGGTGTGCACCCGGTGGCGCATGATCGCCCGCACGTTCTCCTCGTGGCCCACGTGCTGGAGGACCGTGGTGCCGAGCCGGTCGCCCAGCAGCAGCCGGCGCGCGCTCTCCCAGCCGTCGAGGCGGGTGCCGACGTGGTGGCCGTAGGCGGGGTCCGTGGTCCCGGACACCTCGACCGACGGCCAGTCCACCGGCACCCCGTGGCAGCCGTCGGAGCCCTCCGTCTCCAGCGCGTGCCGGATCCGCCCGGCGGTGGGGCCGTCCGCGAGCCGGGCCAGCAGGGCGCCGGGGCCGCCCTCGTGCGCCCAGCCGGGCAGCAGGGCGGCGAGGGTGGTGCAGCCGGGGGTGTAGGGGTAGCTGTCGAGGGTGACGTCGGTCCCGGCGGCGAGGGCCTCGTCCAGCAGGGCCAGCAGCTCGGGGGCGCGGCCCCGGTTCTCGGGGAAGTTCAGGGTGGCGTGCGCGAGGTGCAGGGCGCAGCCGGTCTCCCGGGCGAGGGCCAGCATCTCGGCGTAGGCGGCGAGGGCGCCGCGCCCGTACGAGCGGTGGTGGGGGCAGTAGTAGCCGCCGTAGCGGGCCACGACCGCGCACAGGCCGGCGAGTTCGGCTCCGGAGGCGTACATGCCGGGGGTGTAGGTGAGCCCGGAGGACATCCCGACGGCGCCGTCCTCCAGCCCTTCGGCGACGAGCTGCCGCATCCGGGCGGCCTCGGCGGGGGTCGGCGGCCTGTCCTCCCAGCCGAGCACGTACGCCCGTACCGTGCCCTGCGGTACGAGGTAGGCGGCGTTGACGGCGCAGCCCTGTCCGCCGTGGGCCCGGTCCAGCCGGCCGAGGTACTCCCCGACCGTGCGGAAGTCGAACGTGACGTCCTCGCCAGGGCCGTTCCACCCGGCGATCGCGGTGCGGACCCCGGCCAGGGTCCGCTCGTCGGCGGGCGCGTAGGACAGCCCGTCCTGGCCGAGGACCTCCAGGGTCACGCCCTGGGCGGCCTTGGCGCTGTGGTCCGGGTCGCGCAGCAGGGCGAGGTCGCTGTGGGCGTGCATGTCGACGAACCCGGGCGCGAGGACCAGCCCGTCGGCGTCGACGGTCCGCCGCCCGCCGCCGGGCAGCCGGCCGATGGCGGTGATCCGCCCCTCGTGCACGCCGACGTCGGCGCGGTAGGAGGGCCCGCCGCTGCCGTCGGCGACACGGGCGCCCCGTATGACGAGATCCACCGCCCGGCCCGCCCGCGGCCTAGAAGAAGGTCCGCACGTACTCGCGGACGGCCCCGTCGGCGTCGACGACCGGGATCAGCGGCCACTTCTCGAAGATGGTGCACGGGTGCGACATCCCGAGCGCCACCCAGTCGCCGACCTGTACGTCCTCGGCGGAACCGGTCTCCAGCCAGGCGTGCTGGTCGGACAGCTTGACCACCCGGACGCCGGTTGCGGCCCGCTCCGCGCCGGTGAAGGCGTCCCGCACCAGCTCGGCCTCCGGCAGCCCGAGGTCGTAGGCGATGTCGCGCTTGCCGGCGTTGACGAACGCCTGGGTGGGGGAGGGGCGCGAGACGACCTGCGTCCAGAGCCGGAACGCGGGGCGCAGCCCGCCCTCCTCGGGGACCCGGTTGAAGGGGGTCAGGCGGCCGTACCAGCCGTGGTCGTGGGAGACGTACGCCCCGGAGCGCAGCAGCTTCAGCACGGGCCGGGACAGGGCGGGCAGTTCCCCGAACACGTCGGCGACGGCGTCGAACCAGGCCGAGCCGCCCGCGCTGACGACGATCTCCTCCACCTCGGACCCGAACCGCCCGGCCTTGTCGAACTCGACGGCGAGGGCGGTGAGCCGGCGCAGCCAGGCGTGCACCGACTCCGGGTCGGCGCCGGGCACCTCGGCCTCGTACCCGGCGACGCCGGTCAGGCGCAGGGTGGAGGTCGCGGCCACGGCGTCGGCGACGGCCCGGCAGTCCTCGTCGCTGCGGGCCCCGGTACGGGCGCCCTCGCCGGCGCCGAGCTCGACGACGACGTCCACCACCGCGCCCTGCCCCTGGAGGGCGCGGTCCATGAGCTGGACGCCGCGCACGGAGTCCACGTAGCAGACGAACCGGAAGGCGGGGTCGGCCGTCAGTTCGGCGGCGACCCAGCGCAGGGCGGCGGGGTCGACGAGCTCGTTGGCGAGGAAGATCCGCTGGATGCCGAAGGCCCGGTAGACGCGGGCCTGGTGGGGGACGGCGGCGGTGATGCCCCAGGCGCCGTGCTCCAGCTGGCGCTCGAAGAGCTGGGGGGCCATGCAGGTCTTGCCGTGCGGGGCGAAGGCCAGCTGGTGGCGGTCGGCGTACGCGCCGAGGACGGCGAGGTTGTGGGCGAGGGCGTCGGCGTCCAGGGTCAGGACGGGGGTGGTGAACCCGCCGGTGAACAGGTCCCGCGCCTGGGCGGCGAGCTCGCCGACGGTGAGGCCGGCGGCCTCGGCGTCCGGGGGGAGGCCCTTGAAGCGGTGGTCGACGGGTTCGGCGGCGAGGCGTCGGACGGCGTCGCTGGGCATGGGGCCTCCTGGTGGTGCGGGTGGTGCTTGTGGTGTAACACCGCATACGACGAGGGGTCAACGGGCCGTGGTTCCGGCAGGGGTGCGCGCGTCGTACGGGCTAGCGAACCGCTCGAGCCCCGGCCGCCGGCGGGCCCGGCGCTGACACCATCGGTGCGGAGCACCGCTCCACCCACCGGACACCCCACCACGAACCCAGCAGAGGATCCCGTGAGCGAGAAGACCGCCATCACCCCCGCCGCCCACCCCGCCGCCCCCGCGAAGTTCTCGCACGGGGTCCGCAAGGGCAACATCCTCCAGGTCGCCGGCCAGGTCGGCCAGCTGCCGGGCGCCGCCGGGCAGCCGCCCGTCGTCGCCGGGCCGACCCTGCGCGAGCAGACCCTCCAGACCCTGGAGAACGTCCGCTCCGTCCTGGAGGCGGGCGGCGCGGGCTGGGACGACGCCATGATGATCCGCGTCTACCTGACCGACACCGCCCACTTCGCGGAGATGAACGAGGTCTACAACGCCTACTTCGAGGAGCAGGGCGTCAAGGTCCCCGCCGCCCGCACCACGGTCTACGTCGGCCTGCCCGCCGGCCTGCTGATCGAGATCGACGCCCTCGCCGTCCTGGACTGACCGGCGCGGAGGGCGCCCCCCTGGCGGTGGGGCGCCCCGGGCGGGCCCGCCGCGCCTAGGCGCAGTACTGGGCTTCCTTGCCGATCGAGCGGTACATGCAGTCGGCGTTCTCCAGCAGCTGGAGCACCGCGTCCCTGTTGCGGGCCGTCTCACGGTCGATGACCTCGTCGGGCGGGTAGAAGCCGCCGCCCGCGCCGCTGTCGGAGGGGTACATCTCGAAGGTGTAGGCGAAGACCTTCTGGTCGCCCCACAGCCAGTCGTCGATCGTGCCGTCGGTGATGTACAGGTCGCTGGACTGCTCCGGCGTGTAGCCGTTGCTGGCGGCCATGCTGGTGCCGATCTTCTTGTACACGGCCAGGTCGTCCGCGGTCATGCCCGGCGCCGTGTCGTTGTACGTCCAGCCGAAGGGCCACAGCACGAGCTCGCTGTAGGTGTGGAAGTCGATGGCGGCCTTGATCTGCTGCTTGCCGCCGACGATCCGGCTGCGGACGAAGTCGGAGACCACCTTCACCTCGGGCGCCGAGGCGGCCGACGGCCCGCGGTAGGTCTCGGAGCTCTTGCTGCCGCTGGAGCCGCCGCAGCAGCCCCACTTGTAGTCCCAGTTGCGGTTGAGGTCGGTGCCCACGGCCGTGGAGCCGGAGTTGGGCTGCCGGTTCTTGCGCCAGGAGCGGTAGGAGCCGGTGGCGATGTCGTACTCGCCGCCGTCCGGGTTGAGGTCGGGGACGATCCAGATCTCACGGCTGTTGACCATGTTCGTGATCCGCGGGTCGGTCCCGTACTGGGAACCGAACTCCTTCAGCAGGTACAGGGCCATCTCGACGGTCAGGTGCTCCCGGGCGTGCTGGTGTGCGGTGAAGAGCACCTCGGGTTCGTTCTCGTCGGTGGCGACGTTGTCGCTGATCTTGATGGCGATGATGTCGCGGCCCTGGTACGACTTCCCGATGACCTGCTTGCTCATGATCCCGGGGTACTGGGCGATGCGCTGGTCGATCTCCGCGTTCGCCTCGGCGTAGTTGTGGTACCTGGAGTCGGCCGAGGGGAAGTCCATCGGGCGGGTGGCGACGCCCCGCTCGGAGCGGTCCGGCGGTCCGGCCAGGGCGGTCAGCCGGTAGCCGCGGGCGCGCAGGGCCTTGGCCTGGGCCGGGGTCGCGCTGACCACGACCGAGCGGGCGTCCACCTCGTCGATGGAGACCCCGCTGCTCAGCAGGGCGGTGCGTTCGGCGGCGGTGGAGGGGCCCTGGACCTCGTACTGGACGACCGCCTCGTCCTGGGTGGCCGTCGAGGGGGTGGGCGGCGGGGCTGCCGTCGCGCTCATGCCGTAGGCGGGTGCGCCGAGCGCGAGCGCCAGCAGGGCGGCCGTGACGGCGGCCCTCCGGCGGGTGTGGAGCCGCATGCGTTCTCCTGGGTGGGGAGTGTGGGGGTAGCCGTGCGGACGCGCACAGCGTGCTCTTGTGGCATGTCCCGGTCAATAGCCCCAGGCGTACCCGGAGCCGGACACCGCACCGAATCAGCCACCCCCACACACCTACCGCCTACGGCAGCCCGTGGACCTTCGGACCCACCGCGTTCGACCAGGTACTACCCGCCTTGGCGTCCCAGTTCGTCGACCAGGTCATCGCCCCGCGCAGTCCGGGGTAGGTCTTCGACGGCTTGAACGACCCGCAGTTCGTCCCCCGCGCCAGGCAGTCCAGGGCGCTGTTCACCACGGACGGCGCGACATAGCCGCTGCCCGCCCCGCTGGGGGAGGCCGGTACGCCGATGCCCACCTGCGAGGGGTCGAGGCCGCCCTCCAGCTGGATGCAGGCCAGGGCGGTCAGGAAGTCCACCGAGCCCTGGGAGTAGACCTTGCCGTCGCAGCCGTTCATCGCGCCGCTGTTGTAGAACTGCGTGTTCACCACGGTGAGGATGTCCTTCACCGCCAGCGCGGTCTTGAAGTACCCGCCCTGCGTGGACTGCATGTCGATGGTCTGCGGAGCCATCGTCAGGACCAGCGACGGACCGGCCTTCGCCGCCAGCGCGCGCAGCGCCTGGGTCATGTACGTCGGGTTGAGGCCGTTCTCCAGGTCGATGTCGATCCCGCTGAACCCGTACTCCTGCATCAGCGCCCAGGCGGAGTTCGCCAGGTTCGTCGCGGAGGCGGAGTCGTTGACCGAGATCGTGCCCTTCTCGCCGCCGATGGACAGGACGACGGATTTGCCCGCCGCCTTCTTCGCGGCGATGTCCGCCTTGAACTGCGCGACGGTGTAGCCGCCGAGGCCGGCCGAGTCCAGGGTGAAGCCGATCGCGCCGGGCGTGGACGTGGCGTCGGCGAAGGAGACGGCGATGATGTCGTACTGGGCGGAGACGTCGGAGAGCTTCTGGACGGTCGCGCCGTTGTTGAAGTTCTGCCAGTAGCCCGTCAGGGCGTGCTTCGGCACGGAGGGGTTGGGGCTGGGGGTGCCCCCGCCGGTGGTGGTGCCGGTGACCGGGGCGGACTTCGGCCCTTCTCCGGCCGCGTTGTACGCGCTCACCTGGAAGGAGTACGAGGTGGCCGCGGCGAGCCCGGTGAGCTGCGCGGAGGTGGCGCTGACCGTCTGGACGCGGGCGCCGTCCTGGTAGACGTGGTAGCCGCTCGCGCCGCTGACCGCGTTCCACGAGAGGGTGAGCGCGTGGTCGCCCTGGCCGGAGACCGTGGCCCCCGCCGGGGCGCCGGGCAGGCCCGGGCCGGGGTCGGTGCCTCCGCCCCCGTCGGGGCCGAAGACGCTGAACTCGTCGACGAGGTAGGAGCTCTGGCCGTACCAGCCGTGGGTCCAGACGGTGACCTGGGTGGTGTTCGGCCCGGTGGTGAAGGTGGTCGACAGCTTCTGCCAGCCGCCGCCGGAGCCGGGGGTCCAGGTGGAGACGTCCTGGGTGCCGGTGCCGGTTGCGCCCAGGTAGACGTACGAGCCCTGGACCTGGGCGCTGAGGGTGTACGTGGAATTCGGCTTGACCGTGACGGTCTGGCCGCACTGGGCGTTGTCCTGGCCCGCCGGGGTGGCGCGCAGGGCGCCCGAGCCGGCGTAGACGGGGGAGGGGACGGCGGCGCCCGAGCCGGCGGAGCACGACCAGCCGGTGAGGCCGGACTCGAAGCCTCCGTTGCGGGCGACGTTGACGTCGGCGGCCTGGGCGGTACCCGCCGTGAGGGCGGTGAGCCCGCCCGCGGCGAGGGTGGCGGCGCCCAGCAGGGCGAGGGAGCGTATGCGGTTCACGTGGGCTCCGTGGGGGGAGTGAAAGGGGTGGAGCGGAAGGGAGTTCGAAGGATCCGGACGGAGGGGAGTGGGGTTCCCCGCGACCGGAAGCTGACGTGCAGCCAAGTTGGTCCAGACCAATCTCGGTGTCAAGGGTGTTTGCGAACTGGCTGGAAAACAACGGGTTCCGGGATCCCGGTTGTCCGGGTTTCGCGCCACCTGTGCCATGTGCTTCCGGCACGGGAATCACCAAGCCCCTGACCCGCCGAGGGAGACGCGGATATGGTGCTCGGGCAAGGGGGAAGGCGCGCCGGGTGTTTGCGGTCGCGCAGCGCCGCGCGTACGCCCAGGCGTTCGTGCGCGTACCTGACGGCCCGGGGAACGGCCGTCGCGTACAGGGTGAACGGGGGGATCCACGTGCCGACCGCCATCGCTGTCACCAGTGCCGATCTGGTGCTGCCGGCCCCCGACCGGCACACCCCGGGCGCCGCCGTCCTGGGCCCGCCCGGCGAGAGCGGACTGGAGAGCGCGCTCGCCGAGACCACCGCCCTGCTGGAACGGCACGGCCACCTCGTGGCCCTCGTACCGCCCTGGCTGCCCCCGGCCACCGTCCGCCGGCTGCACACCGTGCGGGCCATCCTGGAGACCGGCCGGATCGCCCTCCTCGACATCGACCTCCCGCCGCTGGGCACGGCCGTGCTGGCCCGTCAGCTGCGCCAGCTCACCGTCACCGACCTCAGCCCCGGGGTGCTCGCCTCCGCCGCCCGGCTGCTGTCCCACTACGTCTACGCGGGCGCCCTGCTGGGCAGCGTCGCCCGGCTGGACCGGATCCCCGTCGGGCTGAAGGCCCACGCCCGCTCCTGGTCGCCCGGCGCCCAGTTCGCCGTCCTCGCCCACCCGCAGCCGCACCTGGCCCGGCTCGGAGCCTCCGCGGCCCCCGCCCACGGCGGAGTGCTGCCCCCCGGACCCGCCTTCGCCACCCACCTCACCTTCGCGCGCGGACAGCTGGCCTCCGACTGGGTCGCGGCCCAGCTGGCCCCCGCCTGGAAGGTGGGCGGCGTCATGGAGAACCCCCTCCCGGCCGACTCCGCCCGCTGGTGGGCCACCCCCAAGCTGGTCGAGTTCGCCGCCGCCATCCCGGACGTCTCCGTCCTCTACCGGCTCGTCGCCTCGGTCCGCCGCGAACAGTGCCGCTGGTGCGGCTTCGAGCTCATCGGCGACCGCTGCGGCTTCTGCTCCGCCCCGCTCGCCGCCCCACCGCCCGGGGACGACGCCGCCCCACGGGCCGCCGCCCGCGGCGGATCCGGATCCTGACCGCCCGAACGAACGAAGAACGGCGAGGTAGTACGGCTCATGAACTCACGCCAGCGCCGCGGCGTCATCCTGCTCCTGCTGTCGGCCGTGTGCGCCCTCGCGGCGTTCGCCGGGGTGCTCGTGGTGATAGGCGACGTCAACTCCAAGGTCGGCGCCGAGGTCGTCGCGTACCGCGTCAAGGGCGACATCGCCCCGTACAGCGCCCTGACGTCCGGCCAGTTCGAGGAGGTCAAGATCCCCAAGCGGTGGCTGCCGGACACCGCCGTCGACGACCTCGGGGCCCTCCAGGGCAAGATCGCGCTCACCACCCTGAAGAAGGGCTCCCTGCTCCAGAGCGACATGTTCGTCGACCAGCCGAAGCTCCAGCCCGGGGAGCAGGAGATCGCCATCATGATCGACGCGGCCACCGGTGTGGCCGGAAAGATCACCTCCGGGGCCAAGGTCAACATCATCGCCACCTTCAAGGGCGCCAAGGAGGCCGACCCCTCCCGCTCGGTGATCATCGTCGCCAACGCCCGGGTGCTGGGGGTCGGCAAGCTCACCGCGCTGGACAAGGACAGCGACAAGAAGGGCCCCGCCGAGGCCGTCCCGATCACCTTCGCCCTGAACACCAAGGACACCCAGCGCGTCGCCTACGCCGAGTCCTTCGCGGAGCACGTCCGCCTGGCCCTCGTCGCCCCCGGCACCGACTCCGCCCCGAGCCCGGGCGACCGCACGTACACCCTCGACGGGGACAAGTGAGGCGCGGATGACCATTCGAATCCTCCCCGCGGCGGGCGACGCCGACGCCGCCCGCTCCCTCGTCGCCCTGCTCGGCCAGCTCCCCGACGCCGAGCCCGCCCCGCCCGTCCCCGACTCCACCTCCCTCCTCGACATCCTGGGCCGGCTCGCCGCCGACTCCGTCGACGAGCTGCCCGAGGTGGTCCTGGTCCACGAGCGGATCGGGCCCGTCCCCGCGCTGGAACTCGTCCGCGAAGTCGCCCTGCGCTTCCCGGCCGTCGGCGTGGTCCTGCTCTCCTCGGACACCGGGCCCGCGGTGTTCTCCGCCGCCATGGACTCCGGCGCGCGGGGCCTGGTCGGGCTGCCCCTGCACTACGAGGAGCTCGCCGCCCGGACCGGAGCCGCCGCCCAGTGGTCGGCGGGCGTACGCCGGCACCTGGGCCTGGGCGCGCAGGCGAACACCGGCCCGGGCGGGCGGGTGGTCACCGTCACCGGCGCCAAGGGCGGCGTCGGCACCACCTTCACCGCCGTCCAGTTCGCCCTGGCCGCGGCCGCCTCGGGACGCCGCACGGCCCTGGTGGACCTCGATCTCCAGGCCGGGGACGTCGGCTCCTACCTCGACGTCCAGTTCCGCCGCTCCATCGCCGACCTCGCCGGCATCCAGGACATCTCTCCCCGCGTCCTCCAGGACGCCGTCTACGAGGACCGCACCGGCCTGGCCCTGCTGCTGGCCCCGGCGGAGGGCGAGCGCGGCGAGGACCTCGACGAACGCGCCACCCGCCAGGTCCTCAGCGCCCTGCGCGCCCGCTACGAGCTGGTCGTGGTCGACTGCGGCACCCAGGTCACCGGCGCCAACGCCACCGCCGTCGAGCAGGCCGACGTGGCCGTCCTGGTCACCACCCCGGACGTGGTCGCCGTCCGCGCGGCCAAGCGGATGGTGCGGATGTGGGAGCGGCTCCAGGTGCGCAAGGCGCAGGACACCGCGCTGGTGGTCAACCGCTGGAGCAAGCACACGGAGATACAGCCCGCGCTGATCGAGAAGATCACCCGGACCCGTCCGACCCGCACCCCGGTGCCCGCCGCCTTCAAGGAGCTCCAGGGGGTGGTGGACGCGGGCCGGGTGCAGGACCTCGACAACCGCTCGACGGTCAAGCAGGCCCTGTGGGCCCTGGCGGGGGAACTGGGGCTGCTCGCGGACCCGTCCGCCGCCGGGTCCTCCGCTCCGTCCCCGGCGGCGGTGGCCGGACGGGGGGCCGGACGCGGGGCCGGCTCCGCCCTGGCGGTCCGCGCGGCGGGCCCGGTGTCCCGGCTGCGGCGCGGGCGGGAGGGCTGAGCGATGCGGGGGCGGCCGGGGGCGCGGGACCGGGACCGGGGGCAGGTGGCGGTGGAGTTCGTCGGCATGGTCCCGCTGATCCTGCTGCTCCTGGCGGCGGTGTGGGAGTGCGTACTGATCGGCTACGCCTTCTCCCTCGCCGGGAACGCCGCCGACGAGGGGGCGCGGGCGGGCGCGGTGCACGGGGACGGCGCCTGCCGGACGGCCGCCGCCGAGCACATCGGGGAAGCGTGGGGCATGAGGGCGGACTGCGGCCCGTCCGGGGACGTCTACAAGGCCACGGTCAAGCTCAGCATCCCGGTCCTCTACCCGGGCCTGAACTTCGGGGAGATCACGGGGACGGGCGGCGCGGCGACGGAGAAGGAGGCGCGATGAACCGGTACCGGGGCCGGGACCGGGGCCAGGTGGCCCTGGAGTACATCGGGTTCGTCCCGATCCTGCTGTTCGTCGCGCTGTGCGGGATCCAGCTGGGCTGGATCGCGTACGTCCACGAGCAGGCCGACACCGCCGCCCGTACCGCGGCCCGCGTGGAGGCCCGCAAGGGCTCGGGCGGGGAGGCGGCGGGCGCGGCGGCCGTCCGCGGGAGCCTCGCCCCCGTCGTGAAGGTGAGCAAGGACGCCGACGCGGTCACCGCCACCGTGACCATCCCCATCAGCTCGCTCGTGCCCGGCCTGTCCATCGACCCGGCCGAGGCCACCGCCGTCATGCCCAACGACGCCCCGACCGACGCAACCGGAGCCCGCCCATGAGCCTGCGATCCCGGGTCAGCACCCCCGACGACCGGCACGGCCCCCGCGAGGACGGCCGGCTCGTCTCCTCCTACCGCGCCAAGCTGCTGGAGGAGATCGACCTCGCCGAGATGTCCGCGCTCGCGCCCGCCGAGCGCCGGGCCCGCCTGGAACGCGTCCTGGGCCACATCATCAGCCGCGAGGGCCCCGTCCTGTCCACCGCCGAACGGGCCCAGCTGATCCGCCGCGTGGTGGACGAGGCCCTCGGCCTCGGCGTGCTCGAACCGCTCCTGGAGGACGCCTCCATCTCCGAGATCATGGTCAACGGCCCCGACCAGATCTTCGTCGAGCGCGCCGGCCGGGTCGAACAGCTCCCGATCCGCTTCGCCTCCCACGAGCAGCTGATGCAGACCATCGAGCGCATCGTCTCCACCGTCAACCGCCGCGTGGACGAGGCCAATCCGATGGTCGACGCCCGCCTGCCCAGCGGGGAGCGCGTCAACGTCATCATCCCGCCGCTCTCCCTCACGGGCGCGACCCTGACCATCCGCCGCTTCCCGCGCGCCTTCACCCTGCACGAGATGATCGCGCTCGGCTCCCTGGACGAGCAGATGCTGCTCCTGCTGTCCGGGATGGTCCAGGCGCGCATGAACCTGATCGTCTCCGGCGCCACCGGCACCGGGAAGACCACCCTCCTCAACGCCCTCTCGGGCCTGATCCCCGAGGGCGAGCGGGTCATCACCATCGAGGACTCCGCCGAACTCCAGCTCCAGCAGGCGCACGTGATCCGCCTCGAATCCCGCCCCGCCAACGTCGAGGGCAAGGGCCAGATCACCATCCGCGACCTCGTCCGCAACTCCCTGCGCATGCGCCCCGACCGCATCATCGTCGGCGAGGTCCGCGGCGGCGAGACCCTCGACATGCTCCAGGCCATGTCCACCGGACACGACGGCTCCCTCGCCACCGTCCACGCCAACAGCTCCCAGGACGCGCTGATGCGCCTGCAGACCCTCGCCTCCATGTCGGAGGTCGAGATCCCCTTCGAGGCGCTCCAGGACCAGATCAACAGCGCCGTCAACGTCATCGTCCAGCTCACCCGTTTCGGCGACGGTTCGCGCCGCGTCACCGAGATCTCCGTCCTCGACTCGCACGGCCGCGAACCGTTCCGCATCACCACGGTCTGCCGTTACGTCGCCCAGCCCATGGCCGCCGACGGGCGCGTGCACGGCTACTTCGCCTACGCCCCCCTCCCGCGCCGGATCGCGGAGCGCCTCTACATGAACAACCAGCCGATCCCCCAGGCGTTCGGGGTCGCCCCGCCCGAGGGCCACCTCGACCCGCTCACCTCCCGGACCGTCCTGTGACCGACCTCGTCCTCCTCACCCTCGGCGCCACCCTGCTGGCCGGCCTGCTCGTCTCCCTCGGGGTGCACGCCTACGCCGCCGGACTGGCCCAGCGCGCCGCCCTCGTCGAACGCCTCGCCGCCGAAGGGGCCCCGGAGACCACCGGCCGCAGACGCCGCTTCCCCGGGGTGGACCGGCGCCTGCGCGGGACGAAGCTCGGCCGGCGCATCGAGGTCAAGCTGGCCACCACCGGCCTGGACCTCACCCCGGGCGAGTTCTTCGTCGCCGGGCTGGTGGGGGTCGCGGGGGTGTGGCTGGTCTCCGCCGCCCTGCTGGCGCCCTTCTTCGGCCCGGTCGCGGGCCTGATCGGCCTGTGGGCCGCGAACGCCTTCCTCGACTGGCAGCGGGCGCGCCGCACCGAGCGGTTCGTCAACCAGCTGCCGGAGCTGGCCCGGATCCTCGCGAACGCCACCCAGGCCGGACTCGCCCTGCGCACGGCCATCGGGATGGCGGCGGAGGAACTGGAGGCCCCGGCGGGGGAGGAGCTGTCCCGGGTCGCGGACCGGCTCGCGGTGGGGCACTCCGTCGAGGAGGCGCTGGGGGAGATCGCGGAGCGGCTGCCCTCGCGGGAGCTGGTCGTCCTGGTCTCCACCCTCGTGCTGTCGGCGCGGGCCGGCGGGGCCATCGTGGGGAGCCTGCGCAACCTGGTGGTCACCCTGGAGCAGCGCAAGGAGACGCGCAGGGAGATCCGTACGCAGCTCTCCCAGGTCACCGTCACCGCCTACCTGGTCCCGGCGATCGGTCTGGGCTCGCTGCTGCTGGTCGACCTGATGATGCCCGGCGCGCTGGACCGGATGACCGGCGCCCTGATCGGCCAGACGGCCGTCCTGGTCGCCCTGGGCCTGTTCACCCTCGGCTTCGTCCTCATCCGCCGCCTGTCGAAGATCGACGTCTGACGGGAGGACGACGCCACCATGACCACGACCCTGACCCCCTACCTCCCGGTCCTGCTCGCCGCGGCCGCCGCCCTCTCGGTCTTCGGCGTCCTGCACGGCATCCGCCTCTACCGCGCCGACGTCGAACTCCCCACCGACCTCGCTTTCGCCCTGGAGGTCGGCTCCTCGCGCACGACGGCCGTCGGCTCGCTCGTCGACCGCCTCGGCATCCGCTGGGCGCCGCTGGTGCTGCGGCTGATGGGGCCCAAGCGGGTGGCCCGCAAGCGCGCCCAGATCGACCGGGCGGGCAACCCGGCGGGCCTGACCATCGACCGGTACGCGGCCCGGCGCGCGGTCTACGGCTTCCTCGGCGGCCTGGGCGCGTTCGCGATGCTCCTGAACGGCCAGCTCGTCATCGCCCTCCTCATGATCGCCTTCGGTCTGTTCTGGATCGAGGCGGGCCTGTGGTCGGCGATCCGGATCCGCCGCGACGACATCGAGCGCACCCTGCCCGACTTCCTCGACGTCCTCGCGGTCGTCGTCAGCGCCGGGCTCGGCTTCCGGCAGGCCCTGGAACGCGTGGCGGGCAAGTACGAGGGCCCCTGGGCGGACGAGGTCCGCATCACGCTCCAGCAGATGGACATGGGCGTCAGCCGCCGCCAGGCGTTCGACGAACTGCGCCGCCGCAACGACAGCGAGCAGGTGGCCCAGTTCGTCACCGCCCTCCAGCAGGGCGAGGAGCTGGGCTCCCCGATCGTGGACACCCTGATCGCCCTCGCGGAGGACATGCGCCGCACGGACGCCCAGAACGCCCGCCGCCGCGCCGCCCGCGCCGTCCCGAAGGCCACGTTCGCGGTGACGATGTTCATGCTGCCCGGCACCCTGATCCTGCTGGTCTGCGGCTTCGTCTACGGCGCGAACGTGGACTTCGCCGCCCTCCTGAACGGCCGCTGACCATGTCCCGGCCCCACCCGCGCTCCCGGCACCCGGATCCACCTGACCCTCCCCCTGGAAGGCACCCCCTGATGCCCGGCCTCCGCGTCCTGATCGCCGACGACAACCCGGTCATACGGGCCGGCCTGGCCGCCCTCCTGACGGCGGCGGGCTCCACCGAGGTGGTCGCCGAGGCGTCGGACGGCCGCGAGGCCCTCAGCCTGACGCGCCACCACGCCCCCGACCTGGTCCTCCTCGACGTCCGCATGCCGGGCGTGGACGGCATCTCGGCCCTGCCGCACCTGGTGCGCCTGGCGCCGGTCCTGATGCTCACCTACAGCCGGGATCCGGACATCGTCCGGGAATCGCTCCTGCTGGGTGCGGGCGGCTATCTGGTCCACGGCGAGTTCACGCCGGACGAGCTCCTGAGAGCCGTCCACGACGTCCGGGAGGGCCGCCCGCACTTCACCCCCACGGCGGCCGCCGTCCTCCTCACCGCCCTCCGCCACACCTCTTCGCACCCGCAACGTCCCGCACCCCAGTCCCCGGACCGCCTGCACAACTCGGTTCTCTTCGGCCTGAGTTCCCGTGAGGTGGAGATCATGGACCTGATCGCGTCCGGGATGAGCAACCAGCAGATCGCGGCGGCGTGCTTCATCAGCGAGAAGACGGTGAAGAACCACATCAACCGCATCTTCGCCAAACTCCAGAGCACCACGAGAAGCGAGGCGATAGCCCACTGGCTGGGAACCGCCCGCCCGGGGGTGAGTGGACATGGGTAGACACGATGCGCAGTGGGTCCGTAAATGGGCCCCGGGACCCTTGGTTACCTCTCGTCACTCCACGTACCGTCCGCAAATCAACAGCGGCACCGGCCCCGAAGGGAACGCCCATGTCACACAACGCGCTGCTGAAGGCGTCGGTCGAGGCGAAACTCCGCCTGACCGGCTGGACGGACACGACGGTGTCCCGCATCCGCAAGCGTTACGCGAACCTCGACCGGGGACAGACCGCCTTCGAGTACCTGGGCATCATCCTGGTGGTCGTGGTGATCATCGGTGCGATCGTCGGCTCCGGCATCGGTTCGGAGATCACATCGAGGATCAAGGAAGCGGTGAAGAACATCAAGGCCGGATAGCGGCGTTGCGTATGAGGCGCGACGGCGACCGAGGGCAGGCGTTCCCCTTCTACGTGGTCATGGTGGCAGGGCTGCTGTTCGCTGCACTGGCCTTCTTCGTCATCGGCCAGGCGTCCGTCACCCGGAGCGACGCGCAAGGTGCGGCGGACGCGGCGGCGCTGGCGGCAGCGCAGGACGCGCGCGACCACCTCCTTCCGGGGCTGGTCCTGTCCGAGCTGCAACCGAAGGACTGGATCGAGGTGCTCAAGGGCAACCGGCTCGGTGGCGGGGGCTGCGAGAAGGCCGACAGCTTCGCCGAGAGGAACGGCGCGACGGCGTCGTGCGCCTCCACGGGGCTCAGCTTCACCGTCGCGGTGGAGACCACCAGGACCGTGGGAAGCTCGGTGATTCCGGGAACCGAGGGCATGCGCGGGACGGCCGATGCCACAGCTGAAATCGAACCGCTCTGCCGACTCGGGGAGTTGCCCTCACCGTCGCCGGCGCCCTCGTCGTCCGCCGGCCAGACGCCTCCGCCCTCCGACGGCACCATCCCCAAGCCCGCATCACTGAAGTTCCAGTGCAAGGGGGGGAAGGAAATCACCTTCGACCCCGCGAAGCCCGTTCCATGGCGCACGTTGGGGAGAAGCCTCTTCGACGTGCGACTGACCGACTAACAGCGAGCAACGGACAAGGAAGCAGCGCACATGAGCATGCGGCAAACGGTGAAGGTTCGCGGGGGAGCGGCCGTTGCGGTTGCGGCGGTTCTCGCCCTCACGTTGGCCGGGTGTGGAGGCAGCAGCGACGACAAGGCGAAGGCCCCTGCGAAGTCCTCACCCCCGCAGTCCCAGGGAGCCGGGAGCCAGGGAGCGGCATCGGGCAACGGGCAGAGTCCGCAGCCGACCGAGGTGATCGCCACACTGAGCGGGCAGGCCGGTATGACCCTGATCATCAACTCGGTACGCCGGGACTCCGGCGGTTTCGTGACGGTCACCGGGCAGATCAAGAACACGGGCAGCGAAGCCTTCACCCATACGTCGGACTGGCGTGGGATCGAGCTGAAGGGGAGCGGCGAGTCAGTGGCGGGTGCCACGCTCGTGGACAAGGCGGGCAAGAAGCGCTACTACGTGCTTCGGGACACCGAGTCGAGGTGTCTGTGCACCACGGGCATCTCAAGCGTCGACCCTGGCCAGGCCGTTCCCTTCTTCGCCCAGTTCCCGGCACCACCGTCCGCCACCACTGAGGTGGAGTTCAGCCTTCCCACTTTCACCTCGGCCACCGTCAAAATCTCCGGGTGATCCGATGACAACACGCCTCCGGCTAGCCACATCCACAGCAGTCGCCGCCCTCGTCATCGGGGGTGCGCACCTGGTCGGCGCGGGCGCCGCCTACGCCGATGACCCTCAGCCTTCCGTGCCCCCCGGCACAGAGCCGTCGGCCGCCGCGCCCGTACCCATCGATTCCCGCGCCCCCGGCCTCAAGATCCCCCAGGGCGGCACCCTCGCCCCCGTCAAGGTGCTCGACATCGCCGAGGTCGTCGAGGATCTCGGCGGGGAGCAGCGGCGGCAGGAGACGAACCAGAACGTCATGATGGCCCTCCAGTCCGAGGTCCTCTTCCCCGAGAACAGCGCCGTCTTCAACGCCCAGGCCGCCGCCCGCATCCAGGCCATCGCGCAGGAGATCAACACCCAGAAGGCCACCCGCATCCGCGTCTTCGGCTTCACCGACGACCAGGGCAGCTACGAACACGGCCAGGAGCTCTCCAAGCAGCGCGCCGACGCCGTGCAGGCGGAGCTGGCGAAGACCGTCACCAACCCCGGCGTCACCTACGACGTGCGCGGCTACAGCGAGGACTACCCGATCGCCGACAACAGCACCGAGGAGGGCCGCAAGAAGAACCGCCGCGTCGAGATCACCTTCCCCCGCGGAGCGGCCGGCACGGCCGGTTAGCCCGGTACGGTACCGAGATGATCAAGCCGCCGGAGGCGTTCGTACGGACCACCGTCGACCGCGAGGGCGAGCCCGGCGCCGCCTGGCTCGCCCGGCTCCCCGCCTTCGTCGAGGACCTCCTCGCCCGCTGGGACTGCGCCCCCGACGGCGAGCTCACGCACGGCGGCGTCGGCCTCGTCGTCCCCGTCCGGTGGCGGCGCCGGCGGCAGCCCGCCGTGCTGAAGGTGTCGTTCCCGCACCCCGGCAACGTCCACGAGCCCGACGCCTTCACCGCCTGGCGCGGCCGCGGCGCCGTCCACCTCCTGGAGCGCGACGACGAGCGGTTCGCGATGCTGCTGGAGCGCGCCCACCCGGCCACCCTGGCGCAGGCCGCGGACGGCGACGAGCTCGTCACGGTCGCCGGCCGCCTCAACCGCCGCCTCGCCGTGCCCGCACCGCCCGGCCTGCCCCGCATGAGCGAGCAGGCCGGCGCCTGGGAGGAACAGCTGCGCGAGGACGCCGCGGAACTGACGCACCCCCTCCCGGGACGGGCGCTGGACGCGGCCGTGGCCACCGTCCGGGAACTGGGCCCCGGCCAGCCGGACACCCTCGTCCACGGCGACCTCCACGCCGGGAACATCCTGCGCGCCGACCGCGAGCCGTGGCTGGCCGTCGACCCCAAGGGCTACGTGGGCGACCCCGCGTACGACGGCGGCACGCTGCTCAAGTCCCGCGCGCTGAGCCTCATCGCGGCGGACGACCCGGTTCGGGCCGTCCACCGCGTCCTGGACGTGTTCGCCGGCTCCGCGGAACTCGACCGCGAGCGCGTCCAGCGCTGGGCCCAGTTCCACGCCGTCCAGGCGGCCCTGTGGGGCCGCCACCACGGCTTCCGCACGGCCCGCACCGGCCCCCGCCCGGACCGGCTCACCGCATTCGCCGACGACCTGGCGAACCTGCTCACCAACCGCCGCACCCGCCGCTCCTAGCCGGGCGGGGGTGGCAGGACGCACACCGAGTCTCCGGACTGTGCCCGGGCCATCGCGGCCCCCGCCTGAACGGAACGGGCCGGGACGGGGCGGGCCGGGCCGGGGTGGGCCGGAGGGGTCAGGTCCTGCGGGGCTGGTTGAAGCGGAGCATGTTGCCCGACGGGTCGCGGAAGGCGCAGTCGCGTACCCCGTACGGCTGGTCCATCGGCTCCTGGAGCACGTCGGCGCCCGCCGCCCGGATCCGCTCGAAGGTGGCGTCCACGTCGTCGGTGGTGAAGATGACCCCGCGCAGCATCCCCTTGGCCATCAGCTCCGCGACCGCCTGCTGGTCGGCGGGGGAGGCGTTCGGGTCGGCCAGCGGGGGTTCCAGGACGATCTCCACGTCCGGCTGTGCGGGCGAGCCGACGGTCACCCAGCGCATGTTCTCGTACCCGACGTCGTTACGGACCTCCAGGCCGAGCACGTCCCGGTAGAACGGGATGGCCTTGTCGTGGTCGTCGACGGCGATGAAGCACTGCGAAAGCTTGATTCCCATGCCTCCGACGCTACCCACGCGTGCCCGGTTCGGCTTCTCCGTTCCTGACCGGCCGCGTGTGGATCTTGGCGATGCAGGCGGGGATGGCGGCGCTGTCGCCGTGGTCGCGGGCCCGGTAGGCGCTCGGCGACTCGCCGACCAGCTCGGTGAAACGGGAGCTGAAGGACCCCAGGGAGGTGCACCCCACCTCGAAGCAGACCTCCGTCACCGACAGGTCCCCACGCCGCAGCAGGGCCTTGGCCCGTTCGATGCGGCGGGTCATGAGATAGCCGTACGGTGTCTCCCCGTAGGCGGCGCGGAAGCTGCGGGAGAAGTGACCGGCCGACATCAGGGCGATCCGGGCCAGGGCGGGGACGTCCAGCGGCTTCGCGTAGTCGCGGTCCATCGCGTCACGGGCCCGGCGGAGCCGGGCGAGGTCCTCCAGGTTCACACCGTCCACCCTCTCACGGGCCGGAATCCGCCCGCCGTGGAAGCGGTACGCGTACCCCGACGGGGCTCGTGTCTGTTGTGTCCCGGAGTGTGCCGGTTCGGTAGCGTGGCGTCGCGTACGCGCCCGATGACAGGAGAGGGACGCCGGTGCCGGGTTTCCAGCGCAGGACGCGGGCGGTGGTGCGGGGCGGGGAGGCTCTGGACGCGCGGTTGCCGCTGGCCGAGGTCCTGCGGGGCGGCGTACGGAAGGTCTTCCCCGACCACTGGTCGTTCCTGCTCGGGGAGCTCGCCCTCTACAGCTTCGCGGTGCTGCTGCTGACCGGGGTGTACCTGTCGTTCTTCTTCGACCCCTCCATGCGCGAGAGCGCCTACCACGGCTCGTACGGGCCGCTGCGCGGCGTCCGGATGTCACAGGCGTACCTCTCCACCCTCCGCATCAGCTTCGACGTCCGCGGCGGGCTGCTCATCCGGCAGATCCACCACTGGGCGGCGATCGTCTTCCTCGCCGCCATCGGCGCGCACCTCCTGCGCGTCTTCCTCACCGGAGCCTTCCGCCGCCCCCGCGAGCTCAACTGGATCATCGGGGTCACCCTCTTCGCGCTGGCGACGCTGGAGGGTTTCGCCGGCTACTCCCTCCCCGACGACCTGCTGTCCGGCACCGGGCTGCGCATCGCGCAGGGCATCGCGATGTCCGTCCCGGTCGTCGGCACCTACCTGGGGTTCTTCGCCTTCGGCGGGGAGTACCCGGGCACGGACATCGTCCCCCGCCTCTACCCCGTGCACATCCTGCTGGTCCCCGGCCTCCTGCTGGGCCTGATCACCGTGCACCTGCTGCTGGTGGTCCACCTCAAGCACACCCACTGGCCGGGACCCGGCCGGACCGGCCGCAACGTCGTCGGGCAGCCGTTCTTCCCCCAGTACCTCGCCAAGTCGGGCGGGCTGTTCCTCGCGGTGGCCGGGCTGCTGGCCGCCCTCGCCGCCGTCGCGCAGGTCAACCCCATCTGGGCGTACGGGCCCTACCGCGCCGACCTGGTCTCCACCGGCTCCCAGCCCGACTGGTACATCGGCTTCCTGGAGGGCTCGCTGCGGCTCATGCCCGGGGTGGAGACCCGGCTGTGGGGACACACGGTGGTGTGGAACCCGTTCGTGGCGGCCGTCCTGCTGCCCGGGGTGTTCTTCGCCGTCCTGTACGCCTACCCCTTCTTCGAGCGCTGGATCACCGGCGACCACGGCGAACGGCACCTGTGCGACCGCCCCCGCGACCGGCCCGTGCGGACGGGGCTCGGCGCGGCGGCCCTCTCCTGGTACGCCGTACTGCTGCTCGCCGGGGCCCAGGACATCCTCGCGTTCGTCTTCGCCGTGCCCCTGCCGGAGCTGACCTGGACCCTGCGCGCCGCGTTCTTCGCGGTGCCGGCGGCGGTGTTCTGGCTCACCCGGCGGCTGTGCCTGGCCTTGCAGGACCGGGAGCGGGAACTTCTGACCGGGGGCGAGGAGACGGGGCTGGTGCGTCAGGGCGTCGAGGGCGGCTTCCACCCCGCACTCCGCTCGCTGCCGGCCGACGAGCGGTACGTGATGCTCGTCGGGGACCGGCCCCGCCCGCTGGAGGACGACCGGGACCCGACCCGCTCGCTGCCGCGCCGGCTGCTGGAGCGGGCCCGGGCGGCCATCAGCTCCTGGTACTACCGCGACCGGGTCGCCTACCCGGTGACGCCCGGACAGCGCGGGGAGATCGCCGAGGTGACGGCGGGCCCCGACCGCCCGCCGGCCCCGTGACACCGCTGCACCGCTACTCCGGGCGCTCAGCGTGCTCAGGGTGGTCGACGTGCTGGAAGGCGAAGCCGAGGATCCCCGGCGCCAGCACCCCGAAGCCGATCAGGCACAGCCACAGCCCCTGCACCACCCCCAGCGCCGTCAGCGCGGCGCCGAGCGCCGTCACGGCGGGGAAGTAGCTGCGGTCGGGGAAGAAGATCTCCCGGCCGGACACCTCCAGCACCTCGGCGTCCCCCCGGTCCTCCGGCCGCTCCCCGCCCCGCACGTGCTGGCGCCACAGGAAGGCGGCGACCAGGGCCGACATCACGAAGGACACGCACAGCGCCGAGCTGCCCGCCGGATCGGCGGAGAACCAGCGGTAGACGACGGTGGTGGCCGCGAAGAACAGGGCCGTTCCGGTGAACAGCCACGCCTCACCCTTCACGGGACACCTCCGGGTGGTGCAGGTCGAAGGCCGGGGACTCCGAACGGATCTGCGGCACGGCGTGGAAGTTGTGGCGGGGCGGCGGGCAGCTCGTCGCCCATTCCAGGGAACGCCCCCAGCCCCAGGGGTCGTCGACCGTCACCCGCTCGCCCCCGCGGTGGGTCTTCCAGACGTTGTAGAGGAACGGCAGCGTGGACAGCCCCAGCAGGAAGGACCCGATGGTGGAGAGGGTGTTGAGGAGGGTGAACCCGTCGGACGCCAGGTAGTCGGCGTACCGGCGCGGCATGCCCATCTCGCCGAGCCAGTGATGGACGAGGAAGGTCAGCTGGAAGCCGGGGAAGAGGGTCCAGAAGTGCAGCCTGCCCAGCCGCTCGTCCAGCATCCGGCCGGTCAGCTTGGGCCACCAGAAGTAGAACCCGGCGAAGGTGGCGAAGACGATCGTGCCGAAGAGGACGTAGTGGAGGTGGGCGACGACGAAGTAGCTGTCGGTCAGGTGGAAGTCCAGCGGGGGCGAGGCGACCAGCACCCCGGTCAGGCCGCCCAGCAGGAAGGTGACGAGGAAGCCGGCCGACCACAGCATCGGCGTCTCGAAGGAGAGCGAGCCGTGCCACATCGTGCCGATCCAGTTGAAGAACTTCACCCCCGTCGGCACGGCGATCAGGAACGACAGCAGGGAGAAGAACGGCAGCAGGACCGCGCCCGTGGCGAACATGTGGTGCGCCCACACGGTCGCGGACAGGCCGGTGATGGCGATGGTCGCCCCGATCAGGGCCGCGTAGCCGAACATGGGCTTGCGGCTGAAGACCGGCACGATCTCGCTGACCACGCCGAAGAACGGCAGGGCCACGATGTAGACCTCGGGATGCCCGAAGAACCAGAACAGGTGCTGCCACAGCAGGGCGCCGCCGTTGGCCGCGTCGAAGACGTGCGCGCCGAACTTCCGGTCCGCCTCCAGGGCCAGCAGGGCGGCCGTGAGCACCGGGAACGCCAGCAGCGCCAGGATCGACGTGAACAGCACGTTCCAGGTGAAGATCGGCATCCGGAACAGGGTCATGCCCGGCGCGCGCAGACAGACGATCGTGGTGATGAAGTTGACCGCGCCCAGGATGGTGCTCAGACCCGCCACGGCCAGCCCCATCGCCCACAGGTCGGGGCCCGTCCCGGGGGAGAACACGGGCCCGTTGAGCGGTGCGTACGCGAACCAGCCGAAGGCCGCCGCCCCGTCGGAGGTCAGGAACCCCGAGACCACCATCAGGCCGCCGAACAGGTAGACCCAGTAGGTGAAGGCGTTCAGCCGGGGGAACGCGACGTCCGGCGCCCCGATCTGGAGCGGCATCACCGCGTTGGCGAAGCCGGTGAAGGTCGGCGTCGCGAACAGCAGCATCATGATCGTGGCGTGCATGGTGAACAGCTCGTTGTACTGCTGGTTCGAGACGATCTGGAGCCCCGGCCGGGCCAGTTCGGCCCGCATCACCAGGGCCATCAGCCCGGCGAAGAGGAAGAAGCAGAAGGCCGTCACCAGGTAGAGGTTGCCGATCACCTTGTGGTCGGTGGTCGACAGCCAGCGCAGGACCGCCGAGCCCTGCCGGATCCGCCGGCCGGTCCGTGCCGTCGTCTCGGGCGGGGGTGAGGGGTCCAACGCCGTCATCGGGTCCTCCAGGGAGCCTCGAAGCTTCACGGTCCTGCGGCCTCGGAGCCCCGCCGCCGGGCGTGCACCCCCTTCGACTACCGGCCCCCCACCCTGCGGCCCGCCCGACGCGCCGCAGCCGGCCCGCCCCCGGCCCCCATATCCCCCACCCGGGGGATCCCCGGCCCCCCGGCCCGAGCACCGGCGGGCGGTGGGCGCGGGCCGGCGCCGGCGGGCGGTGGGCGCGGGCCGGCGCCGGCGCGGCTCACCGTCCGGCCGCCCCCAGCGCCGCCAGCGCCCGCGTGACCACCTCCGCCTGGTGGGCGACCCCGGCGAGGTTGGGGTGCAGGACCGTACACGCCTCCCCCTGGGCGGGGATCATCCGGCACACGTCCGAGGGGGCGTCCCGCTGCTTCCCCTCACCGGTCAGCTGGTCCTTGATCCCGTACATCCAGCGCTGCCCGCCGGCCGAGCACACCCCGTGCCCGGCGCTGCCGGCGTACAGGTCCACGTACGCCGCGCCCGACTGCGCCGCCTGCTCGCGCAGCAGGGTGTTGACCCGGCGCTCCAGGGAGTCCAGCCAGGGCATGTCCCCCTTGGTGACGGTGCCCATCTGGGACCAGGTGCCCCAGCGGCAGCCGGCCGCCTCGTCGACGACGGCCGGGTAGCCGACCACCGCCACCCGGGCGTGCGGGGCCCGGTTCCGGATCTCCTTCAGCAGGGTGGCGAAGTCGGCCCGGAGCGCGGTGATCCTCCCCTCCAGGGCGGTGGCGCCCGCGCCGCCGGAGTAGTACGAGGTGCACGGCCGGCCCAGCCCGAAGCGGGCCAGTCCCTCCTCGACGCACTTCTGGACGATGCCGGCGAAGCCCACGGAGTTGCCCCCGAAGCCGACCGTGACGAGGTCGGTGGCGGCGGATACGGCCCGCAGCTGGGGCGGCCGCGCCGTCCAGCCGCCCCGGGGCGGGACGGACGGCGGACCGCCCATCTCGGTCTGCGGCTCCAGCGCGCCGGCTCTGACCTCGGCCGCGGAGCAGGTGACGTCCGTCAGCCGTAGCTTCAGCCGGGCGGCCGCCTGCCGGGGGTAGTTCACCGCCGAGCGGCCGCAGCCGTCCCCTTCGTCCCAGGGGCGGACGAAGGCCCCCGCGCTGTAGGAGTCCCCGAGCGCGACGTAGTTCAGCGCCGGTGCCGCGGCGGCCGCCGCGGGCGCGGCGGAGACCGGGGCGAGCGCGGCGGCCGCCGCGGCGAGGGTGGTGGCGGTGGCGAGAGCGATCCGGGTCGCGGCGTTCACGGCTACGTCCTTACGTCAGGCGCCGGGCGACCGTCTCGACCGGCGGGTATGACATAACGTAACGCGCGCGATTACGCAGCGTAGTCGATCAGGGCGCAAACCACCCGATGGAGTGGCTGTCCGCGAAGGCTCCTCACTCCCCGCCGTGGGCGCGGGTGATGAGGTCCGTGGCGACCTCCAGCGCCGCCAGCCGCGTCGCCTCCGGGTCGCCCTCGTCCACGTGCTGGAGGAACATCATCCCCGCGTGCAGCGTGAACAGGGCGCTCACGCAGCGCACCTGGTCCGCCAGCGGCCCGTCGTCCGTACGCAGCAGTTCGACCAGGGTGAAGAGCCTCCGCTTGACGATCTCCCCGATGCTCAGCTCCCGCATCGTCGCCTGGTTCTCGTGCATGAAGCGGTACAGCTGTGTGCCGACGACCATCGCCTCGCTGTAGCGGCGCAGCACCTCGCGCTTGGTCTCCAGCGTTCGAGGCTGCCCCTGTGCCCACTCGATCAGCTCGTCGATGGGCCGCGTGCGGTCCTCGAAGACGCTGATGATGATGTCTTCCTTGGTCTTGAAGTGGTAGTACAGCGCCGCCTTCGTGACCTCCAGCCGCTCCGCGATCTCCCTGAGCGAGGTCTTCTCGTACCCCTGCTCGGCGAAGAGCTCCAGCGCGACCTCCTGGATGCGCTGGCGCGTGTTGCCGCGCTTGACCTGCGGTCCCGTGCCGCTGGAGCTGCTGGACATGTGTCTCCCCACGAACTTACTTGACGCCCGGCTAGTGACGCGTCTACCTTCCCCAGTGTAGTGAACTAGCCGGGCGGCAAGTAAGTGTCCGCGCAGGGAATGAAGAGATCGGTGTCACGGGGAGTGGACATGAGCGACGCAGTGAAGCAGACCGGGAGTCCGGAGGAGGTGAAGCCGCGCAGCGTGCGCGTCGTCCTCATGGCGCTGATGATCGCCATGCTGCTCGCCATGCTCGACAACATGATCATCGGTACCGCGATGCCGACCATCGTGGGCGAGCTCGGCGGCCTCGAACACCTCTCGTGGGTGGTCACCGCCTACACCCTGGCCACCGCCGCCTCGACCCCCATCTGGGGCAAGGTCGGCGACATGTACGGGCGCAAGGGCTCCTTCCTCACCTCGATCGTCATCTTCCTCATCGGCTCCGCGCTCAGCGGCATGGCCCAGGACATGGGCCAGCTGATCGGCTTCCGCGCCATCCAGGGCCTGGGCGCCGGCGGTCTGATGGTCGGCGTCATGGCGATCATCGGCGACCTGATCCCGCCCCGCGAGCGCGGCAAGTACCAGGGCATGATGGCCGGCGTGATGGCCCTCGCCATGATCGGCGGCCCGCTGGTCGGCGGCACCATCACCGACCACATGGGCTGGCGCTGGTCCTTCTACATCAACCTCCCCCTCGGCGCCGTCGCCCTCGCGATGGTCAGCGCGGTGCTGCACCTGCCCAAGAAGACAGGGCAGGGGGAACGGCCGAAGATCGACTACCTGGGCGCCGCCCTGCTGACCGTGGCCATCACCTCGACCGTCCTCGTGACGACCTGGGGCGGCACCGAGTACGCCTGGGGCTCCGGGCAGATCATCGGCCTGATCGTGGCCGGCGTCCTGGCCATCGCCGCCTTCCTCTACGTCGAGACCAAGGCCGCCGAGCCGGTCATGCCGCTGCACATCTTCCGCAGCCGCAACTTCACCCTCATGTCCGTCATCGGCTTCCTCGTCGGCTTCGCCATGTTCGGCGGCGTGCTCTACCTGCCGCTCTTCCAGCAGGCGGTGCAGGGCGCCTCCGCCACCAACTCCGGCCTGCTGCTCCTGCCCATGCTGCTCTCGATGATGGCCGTCTCACTCATCGCGGGCCGCATCACCACCAGCACCGGCAAGTACAAGGTCTTCCCGATCGCCGGCGGCGCCCTCATGGTCGTCGGGCTCTTCCTGCTCGCCACCATGGACACCGGCACCACGCGTCTGGTCTCCGGCCTCTACATGGCCGTCCTCGGCGCCGGTCTGGGCTTCCTGATGCAGATCACCATGCTGGTGGCCCAGAACAGCGTGGAGATGAAGGACATGGGCGTGGCCTCCTCCTCGGCCACCCTCTTCCGTACCCTCGGCGGCTCCTTCGGCGTGGCGCTGATGGGCTCCCTGTTCACCTCCCAGGTCACCGACACCATGTCCGAGCGGCTCGGCCCGCAGGCCGCGCAGGCCGCCGGATCCGCCCAGCTCGACGCGGCCAGCCTGGCCAAGCTGCCCGAGGCCGTCCGCGACGCCTACCAGCACGCGGTCGCCGCCGGTACGCACTCGGCGTTCCTGCTCGGCGCGGCGATCGCCGTCATCGGCTTCGCGCTCGCCTGGTTCGTCAAGGAGGTCCCGCTGCGGGGCGCGGGCCCGGCCCAGGCCGGCGGCAACCCCCAGACCGCGGCCTCGGCGGCGGACTCCTTCGCGCACTGACAGGCGGAGCCCCAGAGGCGGGTGCGGCCGGGATCTCCCGGCCGCACCCGCCTCGTCGTGCGTACGGGCTCCTCCGGCCCCGCGCCGCACCGTCAGCCGCGACCGGTCAGCTCATATGCCCGCCCCGGCCGCGATCCGTCAGCGGTGCCCGCGCGGCCCGCTCCCGTACGGGTGAACGCGCGCGCGGTGACGTTCCGGGCCGCCGCGGGGGCCCGTTGGACCGGGCATGAAGCGCACCCGTACCGCCGCTCTCACCGCCGTCGCCGCCGTCGCGGCCCTCAGCCCCGCCCTCGGCCAGGCGGCCGCCACCGCCGCCGACGGCAAGGGCAACCTCCCCCAGGACCCCGTCGGCAGCGGGAAGGCGTGGAGCGGGGACCAGAAGCACAAGGTGGAAGGACAGGTCCGCTTCCACCCCGGCGTGCAGTACCGGACCGTCACCCGGCCCGGACCCGAGAGCGCCCCCGAGTGGGAACGGCAGGTCGGAGACCCGGACACCCTGGCCTGGCTGCCCTCGTACGAGTTCTCCTGGACGGTCTCCGACGTCCTGGTCAGCAAGGGCCTGAGCACGAAGAACGGCAAGCACGCCCTCGCACTGCACGCCGTACTGCGCGACGGGCGCCACGGCGTGGTCGGGGAGGTGGACAAGAAGCTGTCCGGACAGCCGGCGACGGGCAGTCAGAAGATCCCGGGGAACCAGCGGGTCGCCTGCGACACCGGCGAGTACACGGTGGAGTGGACGCTGGAACGCCCCGGCTACGCGAAGATCGGCGGCACGCTGCGCTGGGACTCCAGCTGCGAGCAGTACCGCAAGGCGTTCGCCGCGGAACGCGCCGGGAAGTAGCGGCGCAGCGGCGAAGGGGGCCGGAGAACGGCGGGGGGAGGGGCGTGGGAGAACGGCCTGCCGCCCTGCGCACCTTGTGGGCGCTCGTCGGGCGACGGGGCCACGGCCCTTGGATCAGGTGCCGTCAGCCATTCTGCCGTACGGGAAGGGGTGCGAGGGTGGGCGAAGGTCCCGTCCCGCCGGTTCTCAGTCCTTCTTCCGGGCGGCCTCGCCCGCCTTCGCGGCGATCCCCTCCAGGACGGACTTGGGGTCGCCGTTCGGGTCGACGGCGTGGCCGATGTTGCGCTTGATGGTGTCGCTGACGGTCACCCAGGAGGGGGCGCTGACCGGGTAGAGCTGCGCGCCGCGCAGGGCAGTCAGGAACTGCTCGTCGTTGCGTTCGAGGCCGCCGCCCGAGGGGGTGCGGGAGGCCGAGACCGTCGAGGGCAGCAGGTGGTAGCGGCCGGCGAAGTCCGACAGGTTCTTGTCCTGGTAGACGTAGTCCAGGAACTTGCCGATCTCCACGCCGTTCCCGTTCTGCTTGAACGCCATCATCCAGTCGGCCACGCCGACGGTCGGCGGGGCCTCGCCCGAGCCGAGGCTGTCCGAGATGGGCATGGGGACGGCGTTGACGGTCATGCCCTTGGCGCGGGCCTCGTGCAGCAGCGAGGGGTAGCCGTTGACCATGCCGACCTCGCCGCGCAGGAAGGCGGCGAAGGCGTCGGCGCGGTTGAGCTGTGACGGCGGGGTCGGGCCGGTGAGGCCCGGGGTGACCAGCTTGTCCTTGAGCCAGCGGAAGGTCGCGATGTTCTGGTCGGAGGCCAGGCTGTAGTTGCCGCTGCTGTCGGCGTACCCGCCGCCGTTGCTGAGCTCCCAGATCATCGCCTCGGCGTGCGCCTCCTCGGGGCCCAGCGGCAGGGCGACCGGGTACTTCACGCCCTTGTCCTTGAGCGCCTTGGCGTCGGCCACGAGGTCGGACCAGGTCTTCGGCGCGGAGGTGATCCCGGCCTGCTTGAACAGGGTGTCGTTGTAGAAGAGCAGACGGCTCGACGCGACGAACGGCAGGCCGTAGAGCGTGTTGCCCACCGAGCCTGCCTCGGTGAGCGGCTGGAGGAAGTTCGCCTCGGCGCTGATGGTGAGCAGTTCTTCCGCGGAATACAGCTTTCCCTGGGCCGCGAAGTCCGAGTACGAGCCCATGAGGGCCATGTCCGGCGCATTGCCGGCCTTGACCATACGGGAGACCTCGCGGTCGATGTCGGCCCAGGGCAGGAGCCGTACCTGGACCTTGATTCCGGGGTTGGCGGCGGTGAAATCCTTCGTCACCTTGTCCCAGAAAGACTTGGAGCTGGTGGCCGCGCTGTCACCGTATTCGGCGGCCACCAGGTGCAGCGTGGTGCCGCCGGAGGCGGCGCCGTCGGAGGAGCCGCAGCCGGACAGCGGTACGAGCAGGCCGAACACGGCAGCCGTGGCGGCCGCGCCGAACATTCTTCGTCGCACGAGTGGATACCCCTGATTTTCTTTTGAGTCCCGTTATTACTTATGAGTTACTCCGGGCTGGGGTGCCCCGCCGCGGCCCGTCATGGCGGGAATTCTCTCCCGAAGCCGGCGGAGTTGTTTCCGTGGGGTCGGACTTTGTGTTCAATGCTCCAAAACAGGAATTCCGCCATTGTGTTTTCGGATATGACCCGCCGGAATGGGACGCGCGTAGACATACCGAAAAGCCCGTTTCCTTCCGGAAACGGGCTCGGGGTGGTGGCGGTCGCTATCGGGTCAGTCGGCGAACTCGCCGGCGTACGGGTCGGGGTCGCCCGTCTCGGGGTTGCGGCCCTCCTGCCAGCGGCGCTGGGCCTTGCGCCAGTGGACGAAGCTGAGGTGGCCGGCGTCCCAGAAGGTGATGCCGACGGGGCTCACGTCGAACTCGTCGGAGCACATCCGCAGCAGGAACTCGGCCATGCCGTACGGGTACACCGCGAAGGCTTCGGCGGTGTGCCGGCCCGCGACCAGGACCGGCCAGCGGTCGGGATCGGGGTCGCCGGCCAGCCAGCACAGGATGTCCGCGCCGGCGGTGACCCCCCAGGCGATGATCGACTCCGGGTCCACATCGAGCACGGCCCGGCCGCCGAGGCTCTCCCACGTGGCACGGGCGTTGGCGGTCTCCTCGGCCATCCCCGCCGGGTCCCACTGGAGTCCGGGCTTGGGCAGGGGGAGCAGGATCTCGGCCTCGCCGTTGATCGACCCGGCGCCGAAACGGCCCATGAACGCGACGAAGTCGGAGGGGAAGCGGGTGCCCCAGACGGCCTCGGCCCGCTGCCAGTCGATGTCCTCGTCGGCGCCGTGCGTCGCCGGCATGATCTGCTCCAGCGCCTTGACCCGCGCGTTCTCCGTCATGCCCGCCGCTCCCCTGACACCCCAGCTCAACCGCCCCAACCTACCGCCCGGCGGCGCCGTGACCTAGGGGGTGCCCAGCCCTTCCGGAATGACGGTGTCGCCGACGCGCAGACCCCAGCCGGCCATCGCGCCGGCCTCGGCCTCCAGGACGTGGCGGGCGCGGGGGCGGGGGAGGCCCAGGCGGTTCGGGGGCATGGTGGTGAGGGCGATGACGCGCAGGCGGCGGTCGAGGTAGGCCACGTCGATGGGGAACCGCATGCGGAACGTGTGCACGCTCGCGGCGGGGGTGAGCAGGAGCGCCCCCGCGATGCCGTCCCGGCCGAGCAGGCCGCGGGTGCGGGCGCGGTAGGAGGCGGCGATCTCCAGGGGGAGGGTGGTCCGCGCGAGGCGGAGGGTTCCGGTGCCGTCCTGGTAGGCCATGGGCCCAGCCTAGGCCGTCTCTTCCGGAGCCTGCCTGACCGACGAGATCCGGAAGAGACGACCTGGGGGGAGCCAACTCCTGCCCGCCGGGCCCCCGGTGGCCTACCGTCGGCGGATGGGCGTCGTCGTGAGCATCCTTGCCGCCGTGTACGGGGCGGCCGCCGGGGCCGGGCTGCCCCGGGCCGCGTACCGGCTCTCCGTCGAGCCGGGCGAGCCCTGGCGTACGCACCGCCCCGACGGGAGGCCCGTCGCCGGGTGGTTCGGCCCCGGCCCCGGTCCCGGCCGCTCCCCGTGGGCGCCCGCGCTGGTCTGCGCGGCCGTGTGCGGGGCGCTCGGCGCCGCCGGCGGGGTCCGGCCCGAGGCGGCGGTGTTCGCCCTCGTGGCCCCGCTCGTAGTGCTGCTCGGGATGGTCGACCTCGCCGTGCACCGGCTGCCCGACGTCCTCACCCTGCCCCTCGCCGCCGCCACCGCCGCCCTGCTCGGCGTGGCCGCCCTCCTGCCCCGGGCCGCCGGCAGCTGGCGGGGGGCCCTGCTGGGCGGGGCCGCGCTCGGCGCGGCGTACCTCGTGCTGTTCCTGGTCAACCCCGCCGGGATGGGCCTCGGCGACGTCAAGCTCGCGCTTCCCCTGGGGGTCGCTCTTGGGTGGTACGGGTGGGGGGTATGGGTGGCGGGGGCCTTCCTCGGGCTGCTCTACGGGGCCCTGTACGGGCTCGCACTGCTCCTGACCGGCCGCGCGACCCGCAAGACGGGCTTCGCCCTGGGGCCCTTCATGGCCGCCGGAGCCCTCTCCGGAGTGCTGCTGGGCGGATTCGGAGCGTAATCATTCTGCGTCGATGCACGCAGGACGCTTTACGAAGGGTTATGGTGGAACCCCCCCCTCGGGCCGGTCCGTATCCCCCCCACGGACCGGCCCGTTTTTCTTTTCCGCCGCCCTTCCCCCGCCGCCCGGGCAAACGCGCAGGTCAGCCGCGCTGGGCCCAGATGTTGGTGCCGGGGGTGGAGACGGCGAAGGAGTCGATCTCCTTCAGCTCCTGCTCCGACAGCGGAGCCCCGGCCAGCGCGGCCACGTTCTCCTCCAGCTGCTTCACGCTCGACGCACCGATCAGCGCCGAGGTCATCCGGTCGTCCCGCAGCACCCAGTTCAGCGCGAGCTGCGCCAGCGACTGGCCGCGCCGGGCCGCGATGTCGGCCAGTCCGCGCAGCCGGCGCAGGACGTCCTCGGACAGCAGCTCCGGGTTGAGCGACTTGCCCGCGGCGGCCCGGGAGTCCGCCGGGATGCCCTGGAGGTACTTGCCGGTCAGCAGACCCTGGGCGAGCGGCGCGAAGGCGATGCAGCCCATGCCGGCCTCCTCCAGGGTGTCCAGCAGCCCGTCCTCCTCCGTCCAGCGGTTGATCATCGAGTACGAGGGCTGGTGGATCAGCGGCCGCACCCCCATGTCCCGCAGGATCCGCACGGCCTCGGCGGTCTGCTCCGCCGTGTACGAGGAGACGCCCACGTACAGCGCCTTGCCCTGCTGGACCGCGGACGCGAGCGCGCCCATGGTCTCCTCCAGCGGGGTCTCCGGGTCGAACCGGTGCGAGTAGAAGATGTCGACGTAGTCGACGCCCATCCGCTTCAGCGAGGCGTCCAGCGACCCGAGCAGGTACTTGCGGCTGCCCCACTCCCCGTACGGCCCGGGGTGCATCAGGTATCCGGCCTTCGTGGACAGCACCAGCTCCTCGCGGTGGCGCGCGAAGTCCTGGGCGAAGATCGTGCCGAAGTTCAGCTCGGCCGAACCGGGCGGCGGGCCGTAGTTGTTCGCCAGGTCGAAGTGGGTGACGCCGAGGTCGAACGCGCGGCGCAGGATCGACCGCTGGGACTCCAGGGACTTGTCGTCACCGAAGTTGTGCCAGAGGCCGAGGGAGATGGCGGGAAGCTTGAGTCCGCTGCGGCCCGTGCGCCGGTAGGGCATGGAGTCGTAGCGGGAGGGCTCTGCCCGATAGGGATTGGTATCAGTCACGTTGTCCTTGCTATCACGGACTTGTGACCTGCCGAGTTGGGTACCCCATCCCGCCGCGCAGTAATGTGGCGGGGACTCGGGGGAGACCGCAATCTGTACGGGGGCATTGCACGGAGGGGCTGGAAGATCGTGAAGCTGCGCGACCTGGTGTACAAGCTCTATGCACGCCGGGTGGAAGGTCGCCTCGACCATGACGCGTCGCCCAAGCACATCGGCGTCATCCTGGACGGGAACAGGCGCTGGGCGAAGGCGTCCGGAGGTACGACGGAGCAGGGCCACCAGGCCGGTGCCGACAAGATCTCCGAGCTGCTGGGCTGGTGCACCGAGACGGACGTCGAGGTCGTCACGCTGTGGATGCTCTCCACGGACAACCTGGACCGGCCGGAGGTCGAGCTCCGCCCGCTGCTCAACATCATCGAGAACACCGTCAGGGGCCTCGCCGAGGACGGTCGCTGGCGCGTCCACCACGTCGGCAACCTGGACATCCTGCCCTCCCGGACGCAGACCGTGCTGAAGGAGGCCGAGGAGGCCACGCACGACGTCGACGGGATACTGGTCAACGTCGCGGTGGGCTACGGCGGCCGCCAGGAGATCGCCGACGCGGTCCGCTCGCTGCTGCTGGAGCACGCCGAGAAGGGCACCTCCTTCGAGGAGCTCGCCGAGGTCCTCGACATCGACCACATCGCCGAGCACCTCTACACCCGCGGCCAGCCCGACCCCGACCTGGTGATCCGCACCAGCGGCGAGCAGCGGCTGTCCGGATTCATGCTGTGGCAGAGCGCGCACTCCGAGTACTACTTCTGCGAGGTCTTCTGGCCGGCCTTCCGCAAGGTCGACTTCCTGCGCGCCCTGCGCGACTACGCCGCCCGGCACCGCCGGTACGGCACCTGACCCCACGGGACCTGACCCCGCAGGACCTGACCCCCGGTCGGCCGGTCCCCCCTCTCGGCTCCCCCTCCCCGTAGGCCCCCCTCGCCCCGCGCGTCCCCCTGGCCGAGTCTTCACCAGGGGTTCACCGAGCGTCCGTCATATGCCATGGCATGGGCGCCCCCGTTCCCGGGAATAAGCCTTGCAGGTCGACACCCGGTCCACGGGTGTCGCATCTCAGCGGGCGGCACAGGGCCGTCCGCCCGGGAGGCCCTTTGCACCAGGACGAGCGTGCGGTTCGCACGGACGGAATGGAGGGCCGGAAAGCGGCCCTGGCACAGGTGCCGTTGACCGGTCCGGTCTTCATGGCCCGACCTCTTACGAGGGGGTACGTCCTTCCGTGGTGACCAGCACTAAGCGCCGCCTGAACGACAGGCGGACCTACGTCCTCGACACCAGCGTCCTGCTGGCAGACCCCCATGCGATCTCCCGCTTCGACGAGCACGAGGTCGTACTCCCGATCGTGGTGATCACCGAGCTGGAGGCGAAGAGGCACCACCCCGAGCTCGGCTACTTCGCCCGTCAGGCCCTGCGCCTGCTCGACGACTTCCGGGTCCGCCACGGCCGCCTCGACGCCCCCATCCCGCTGGGCGATCTGGGCGGGACCCTGCGCGTCGAGCTCAACCACTCCGACCCCGGCGTCCTGCCGGCGGGGTTCCGGCTGGGGGACAACGACTCCCGCATCCTCGCGGTCGCCCGCAACCTCCAGGCCGAGGGCTACGACGTCACCGTCGTCTCCAAGGACCTCCCGCTGCGCATCAAGGCGTCCTCGGTGGGCCTGCTCGCCGAGGAGTACCGGGCCGAACTCGCCATCACCGACGCCGGCTGGACCGGCATGAGCGAGCTCGCCCTCTCCGGGGAGCAGGTGGACCTCCTCTACTCCGAGGAGCGGCTCTACGTCCCGGAGGCCGCCGAACTGCCCGTGCACACCGGCCTGATCCTCCAGTCCGAGCGCGGCAAGGCCCTGGGCCGGGTCACCGCCGACGGCAACGTCAAGCTCGTACGGGGCGACCGCGACGCCTTCGGGCTGCACGGCCGCAGCGCCGAACAGCGCATCGCCCTGGACCTGCTGCTCGACCCGGAGGTCGGGATCATCTCGATGGGCGGCCGGGCCGGCACCGGGAAGTCGGCGCTGGCGCTGTGCGCGGGTCTGGAGGCGGTCCTGGAGCGGCGCCAGCACCAGAAGGTGATGGTCTTCCGGCCGCTGTACGCGGTGGGCGGCCAGGACCTCGGCTACCTGCCCGGAGACGCCTCCGAGAAGATGAGCCCCTGGGCGCAGGCGGTGTTCGACACCCTCTCGGCGGTCGCCGGGCGCGAGGTCATCGAGGAGGTGCTGGGCCGGGGGATGCTGGAGGTCCTGCCGCTCACGCACATCCGGGGCCGCTCCCTGCACGACGCCTTCGTCATCGTCGACGAGGCGCAGTCCCTGGAGCGCAACGTCCTGCTGACCGTTCTGTCCCGGATCGGGGCCAACTCGCGGGTGGTCCTGACCCATGACGTGGCCCAGCGCGACAACCTGCGGGTCGGCCGGTACGACGGGGTGGTCGCCGTCGTTGAGAAGCTGAAGGGGCATCCGCTCTTCGCCCACGTCACGCTCACCCGCTCCGAGCGGTCCCCGATCGCCGCGCTCGTCACGGAGATGCTCGAAAGCCTGTAAGGGTCAAATCCCCCATACCGGGACGGTGAGTTGACGCCGTCCGGCAAAGGCCCAGGAGCCTAGCCGGACGGCGTCGTTCCGCACAGGGCTTTGCCGAAAACAGCTGCTCCCTGCCTGGTGTGACCTTTCCCACGCAACGCAGAATTGCCTTGCGGCGTCGAGGTCCGGCAGAGTCTGTTTTCCGTCAGGCCCCGCATACGGCACATCTGTATCCCCTGTCTCCAGTTGGGGATGCGCGCAGCACCACAACTCCACAGCCGTTGACCGTATGCCGCCCGGTTTCACGTGGCAGCCCCCGCAAGGGAGTTGTCCACGGGCCCGTGGCTCCAGTGACCAGAGCACCACGGAGCCCAGTGTCGAAGGGGCACTCTTGCGCTCGCGCGGTCACTGCGGACGCTGCTGGAAGGACACCGTGTGAGCCGGATCTCGGTCCGGGGGTTCGCAGTGGCTTCGGCCACCGCGGTCACCACCGTCGGCGCAGTCGTAGGCGTTGCCACTGGCGACGCCGCCACCTCGAACGACCTCGAGACGACCGCGTCCGGAGCGACTCTCCTCACTGACATCCCGGTCGGCGAGCAGGCACAGGTCCAGAGCGGGTCCCTGACCCAGCAGGCCGACGCCATCGCCCACGCCGCCGACGCCGACGCCAAGCGCTCGGCGGAGGAGGCAGCCCGCATCCAGGCCGCCGAGGACGCCAAGTCCAAGAAGGCGGACGCGGAGAAGGCGGAGCAGGAGAAGAAGGACGCGGAAGCCAAGAAGCTCAAGGACGCCCGCGACTCCGCCGAGGGCATCGCCAGCCGCTCGGCCACCCGCGACGCCGGTGACTTCCCCGTCCAGGGCTCCTACACGGTCGCCCAGGTCAAGGACATCGCCCGGCAGCTGGTCCCCTCCGGCCAGTTCCAGTGCTTCTCCAACATCATCAACGAGGAATCGACCTGGAACTACCAGGCCGTGAACTCCTCCTCGGGCGCCTACGGCCTGGTCCAGGCGCTCCCCGGTTCGAAGATGGCCTCGGCCGGCTCGGACTGGCGCACCAACCCGGCCACCCAGATCAAGTGGGGCCTGGGCTACATGAACGAGCGCTACGGCAGCCCCTGCAGCGCCTGGAGCTTCCACCAGGCCAACGGCTGGTACTAGAGCCGCGGCGGACGACGCCCGCGCACAACCCCGGCGAACCCCACACCGTCCTACGGTGTGGGGTTCGGCGCGTGTACGGTCGAGCGAATGCGTCCGCGGGGCGGGGGGAAAGGGAACGACATGGCGAAGAGAACCGGCTGGCTCGGCCGGCTCGGCACAGGGCTGAGCCGGATGGAGGCACGCCTGAACGAGCGGCGGGCCGAGGTCGCGGCGGAAGCCGAGGCCGACGCGGAGCCGTCGCTTCCGGCCGGCTCCGCCCCCGAGCCCCGGCCCCCCGCCGCGTACGAGGAACCCCCGCCGCCCGCCCGGCCCGACCCGGTGGCCGTCATCCCCTGGGGGATGCGCGTCGCCGCCGAGGCCAGCTGGCGGCTGCTGCTGCTCGCCGGGATGGTCTGGGTGCTGATGAAGGTGATCAGCGAAGTCCGCCTGGTCGTCCTCGCCTTCGCCGCCGCCCTCCTCGTCACCGCCCTGCTCCAGCCCTTCGTGGTCCGGCTGCGGCGGATGGGGCTGCCGCGGGGTCTGGCCACCGCCGTCACCGCGATCCTCGGCTTCGTCGTCATCGGGCTGGTCGGCTGGTTCGTGGTCTGGCAGGTCATGGAGAACCTCGACGACCTCTCCAACCGGCTGCGCGAGGGCATCAACGAGCTCAAGAGCTGGGCACTGGACAGTCCGTTCCATGTGACCGAGAAGCAGATCAACGACATCGCCAAGAACCTCAGCGAGACCATCGGCACCAACACCGAGGAGATAACCTCCGCCGGACTCCAGGGCGTGACGGTGCTCGTCGAGGTGCTGACGGGGATGCTGCTCGCGATGTTCTCGACGCTGTTCCTGCTCTACGACGGCCAGAAGATCTGGAACTGGGTGCTCGGCCTGGTCCCCTCCGCGGCCCGCCCCGGCGTCGCGGGGGCCGGTCCGCGCGCCTGGCGCACGCTCACCGCGTACGTGCGGGGCACGGTCCTCGTCGCCCTCATCGACGCCGTCTTCATCGGCCTGGGCATCTACTTCCTCAAGGTGCCCATGGCGGTGCCGCTCGCCGTGTTCATCTTCCTGTTCGCCTTCATCCCGCTCGTCGGCGCGGTGGTCTCCGGCGCCCTCGCGGTGGTGGTGGCCCTGGTGACGCAGGGGCCGTTCACCGCGCTGATGGTGCTGCTGGTGGTGCTGGCGGTGCAGCAGATCGAGGGGCACGTGCTCCAGCCCTTCATCCTGGGCCGGGCCGTACGGGTCCACCCGCTCGCGGTGGTGCTGTCGGTCGCGGCCGGCGGGATGATCGCCGGGATCGGCGGCGCGGTCGTCGCCGTTCCGCTGGTCGCCGTCACCAACACCGTCGTCGTCTACCTGCGCGCGTACTCCCGCGAGCGCCGTCTCGCCCCCGTCTCCGCGGCCGGGCCGGGGCCGCACGGGGCCACGGCCGTCGAGGCGCCGGGTCAGGGGGCCGGGGAGTGAGCGCCACGGCGCCCTGAACGCACCGTGCCCCGCGGCCGGAGGGGCCGCGGGGCACGGAGGGGCGTACGAGGTCCACTCGTACGGGGGACTACTCGGCGGCCAGGGCCGCTTCGGCGTCGAGGGTGACGGCGACGGCCTGGATCACCGAAGCGATCTTGAAGGCTTCCTGGACCGTCTCGCGGTCCACGCCGGCCTTGCGCAGGACCTGCTCGTGCGAGTCCAGGCACTGGCCGCAGCCGTTGATGGCGGAGACGGCGAGCGACCAGAGCTCGAAGTCCACCTTCTCCACGCCCGGGTTGCCGATGACGTTCATCCGCAGGCCCGCGCGCAGCGTGCCGTACTCCGGGTCGGAGAGCAGGTGCCGGGTCCGGTAGAAGACGTTGTTCATCGCCATGACCGCGGCGGCGGACTTGGCGGCGTCGTACGCCTCCGGGGACAGCGCGGCCTTCGCCTCGGGCTCCAGCTCACGCAGGACGCGCGGGGAGCGGGCGGCGATCGCGCAGGACAGGACGGTGCCCCACAGCTGCTGCTGGGTGAGGGTGTCCTGGTTGCCGATGACCGAACCCAGGTTCAGCTTCAGGTCCTTGGCGAAGTCCGGCAGGGCGGACTTGAGGGTGTCGAGGGACATCCGTCACTCACCGGCCAGCAGGGCGCCGGCGTTCAGGGTGTCCTCGCCCTTGTTCCAGTTGCAGGGGCACAGCTCGTCGGTCTGCAGGGCGTCGAGGACCCGCAGGACCTCCTTGGGGTTACGGCCCACGGAACCGGCGGTCACCATGGAGAACTGGATCTCGTTGTTCGGGTCCACGATGAAGACGGCGCGCTGCGCGAAGCCGTCCTCGCCCTGGATGCCGCACGCCTGCATCAGCTCGTGCTTGGAGTCGGCCAGCATCGGGAAGGGCAGGTCACGCAGGTCGGCGTGGTCCTTGCGCCAGGCGTGGTGGACGTACTCGGAGTCGCCGGAGACGCCGAGGACCTGGGCGTCACGGTCGAGGAACTCCTCGTTCAGCTTGCCGAACGCGGCGATCTCGGTGGGGCACACGAAGGTGAAGTCAGCGGGCCAGAAGAAGACGACGCGCCACTTGCCCTCGTAGGTCTTCTGGTCGATCTGCGCGAACTCCTTGCCGGCTTCGAGCGAGACACAGGCGGTCAGGTCGTAGCTGGGGAACTTGTCACCGACAGTGAGCACGAACTCTCCTTGCAGAATGGAAAGTGACCCTTTTGGGGGCTTTCCGAGAGGGTTGGACGGATCTCACATGCTGGCACAGCTGCATTGATTAGAGAAATAGCTAGTCTTGGGGTGGGTGATCGGAGGTACCTATCAGTGGCTGTCAGTAGTAGGGGACAGAAGCAGCCGACGCTGGCGCAGCTGCGCGCCTTCGCGGCGGTCGCGGAACACCTGCACTTCCGGGACGCCGCCGCGGCGATAGGAATGAGCCAGCCGGCGCTCTCCGGGGCCGTCTCCGCGCTGGAGGAGGCCCTCGGGGTGCAGCTGCTGGAGCGCACCACCCGCAAGGTGCTGCTCTCCCCGGCGGGCGAGCGGATCGCGGTCCGGGCTCGCGGGGTGCTCGACGCGCTCGGCGGTCTGCTGGAGGAGGCCGAGGCGGTACGGGCCCCCTTCACCGGGATGCTGCGCCTCGGGGTGATCCCGACCGTGGCCCCGTACCTGCTGCCGACCGTGCTCGGGCTCTTCCACCGGCGCTACCCGCGCATGGACCTCCAGGTCCACGAGGAGCAGACGGCGTCCCTGCTGGAGGGGCTGGCCGCCGGGCGGCTGGACCTGCTGCTGCTCGCGGTGCCGCTGGGCGTGCCCGGGGTGTGCGAACTCCCGCTCTTCGACGAGGACTTCGTCCTGCTGGCCCCCCGCGAGCATCCGCTGGCCGGGCGCAGGGACATCCCGCGCGAGGAACTGCGGGGCCTTCAGCTGCTGTTGCTCGACGAGGGGCACTGCCTGCGCGACCAGGCCCTGGACATCTGCCGCGAGGCCGGGCGCACCGCCGGCGCGGACGTCACCACCACCGCCGCCGGGCTGTCCACGCTGGTCCAGCTGGTGGCCGGGGGGCTCGGGGTGACCCTGCTGCCGCGTACCGCGCTGCGGCTGGAGACGGCCCGTAACGAGGCCCTGGCCACCGGGTACTTCGCCGAGCCGGCCCCCTCGCGGCGGATCGCCCTGGCCATGCGGACCGGGACCGCCCGGCAGGAGGAGTTCCGGGCCATCGCGGGCGCGCTGCGCGAGGCGGTGCGCCCGCTCCCGGTGTGGCCGACCGACTGAGGGGAGCGGGCGCGGGTGGCCCCGTAGGGGGCCGGGGGTCACTCCGTGCGCAGGCCGTCCGGGCGCATCAGGCGCAGCAGGGGCGGCAGGCTCAGCAGGTTGACCAGCGCGACCACGGCCGCTCCGGCCCCGGCGAGGGCCAGGACCGAGACCCAGTCGATCCGCACGGAGCCGCCGGTGACCCACAGCAGGGTGGACCCCAGGCCCAGGCCCGCGCCGGTCGCCAGCGACAGCCCGACCGCCACCGGCAGGGCGGTCTGCCAGAGCACGGACAGGCCGAGCGTCCCGCGCGGGGTGCCGAAGGCCACCAGCGCGGCCAGCAGGCGCCGCCGTTCACGCAGCTGATCCAGCTGCGACACCAGCAGGCTGGTGCCGATGAGCACCAGCAGCCCCGCGGCGCCGAAGAAGAGCCCGGTGCGGATCGCCGTGTACGAGGCGTTCTCGGAAACCTCGGCCAGGGTCACCGCCGGGGAGAAGGGGTCCGCCTTGAACGCCGTCGTGCGGACCCGGTCGAGGGTCTCGGCCCGGTCCCCGTCGGTCTGGACGAAGACCTCGCGGGCGGGCCAGCTGCCCAGGTCCTTCGGCGCGGCCGACGGCGTGGCCAGCAGCCCCTGGCGGAGCCGGCCCCCCGGGTCCGTCACGGGCCGCACCGTGCGGGCGCCCGCGGGGACGGTCCACTCGACGGGCTTCTCGCCGGGCAGCTCGCGGACCCCGTACGAGGTGATGTTGCCGGCGTAGATCCGTTCGCCGGGAGCGGGGGTGAGCGGCCCGCCGGTGGGGGAGAGGCCGCCGCCGGACAGGACGAAGGCGTCGCCCTCGGTGCAGGTGCCGATCTCGGCGACCTCGCGCAGCGCCTCGCAGCTGCCGATGGTGAGCTGCGCGGTCTGGTCGTCGGCCGGGACGCTCCGCGCCACGCGGACGTCGGTCAGGGGGACGGCGCGGACGACGCCCGGGGTCGCGGCGAGTTTCCCGGCGAGCTCGTCGAGGTGGGACTCGGTGCCCATCCGCATCAGGACCGCCACGGCCGCACGGGCCGGGTCCTGGCCGGTGGGGGCCTCGTAGTTCTCCTCGACGCCGGTGAACACCATCTGGAGGGCGATGGCCCCGGCGACCGCCACCGCGATCCCGTTGACCATGCGGGCGGCGCCGCCGCTGTCGGCCTGGAGCCGGCGGACGGCCAGCTGCCAGGAGACCGGTCCGCCCGAGAGCTTTCCGACGGTCCGCTCCAGCAGCCACGGCAGCAGGACGGTGACGGCGACCAGCAGCAGCACCACACCACCGCCGGCCTGCCACCGGTTGATCCCCTCCTGCCGCCCGCTGCGCGTTCCCAGCGGGGCCAGCAGGCCCAGCCCGGCCAGCGGCAGCAGCAGCCGCCACCAGACGCGGCGGCGCGGCGCGGCCGTCCGCGCGACGCCCAGCGGCTCGATGACCACCCGGCGCAGGGCGAGGAGGGTGACGCCCACGGCCGCCGCCGGGACCGCCAGTGCCACCAGCAGGAGCAGCCACGGGGAGGGGTCCAGGTCGTACGGGAAGACGCTGCGCTGGTCGAAGGAGAGGGAGCCGGCTAGGCCGCGGCCGGCCAGGAAGAAGCCGGCGCCGAGCACCAGCCCGGCCAGTGCCCCGCACAGGGCCTCCCCGGCCGCGATCCGGCGCACCGTGCGGCCGTCGGCGCCCACCAGGCGCAGCGCGGCGAGCCGCTGGTCGCGCCGCTCGCCGCCGAAGCGGACGGAGGCGGCGATGAAGACCAGGACGGGTGTCAGCAGGGCGACGAAGGTCAGGAGCACCAGCAGCATCAGCACCGGGTCGAGGCCGCGCGGCTCGGGGTGGCCGGCGAAGGCGGTGATCCGCTGGACCCGGTGCTCGGCCTGTCCGGGCGCGGGCAGGGTGTCGTCGCCCAGGTAGAAGAGGAGTTCCGCCGGGCCGGTCAGGCCCTGGTCGGCGATGGTCCCGGTGATCCTGGCGCCGAGGCGCTCGCGCAGGCCGGCCCCCTCGGGGGAGGCCAGCAGCCGTCCGAGGGCGGGGGAGACCACCATCTCGCCGGCCTTCGGGACGCGTTCCAGCCCGGGCGGCACGGGTGCGTCGGGGCCCTCCGCGTGCAGCACCCGCCCGTCGATGTCCTGCTGGCGGTAGGTCTGGTTGAGGCGGGCGACCAGCAGGGTGTCCCGGCCGGGTGCGCGGGCCTCGGTGGCGCCGAAGAGGGAGCGGGCGTCCTCGCGTGCGTGGCGGGCGGTCAGCGCGCCCGGTACCGAGGTGCCGAGCAGCAGCAGCGCGACGCCGAGCCCGACGCCGATGCCGGTGAGCAGCGTACGGGTCCAGCCCCGGCGGCCTCCGCCGAAGGCGAAGCGGGCCCCGAGGGCGAGGTCCCGGGTCCAGGCCCGCAGGCTGCTCGTAGGGGGTCCGCTCATATGGCGCGCTCCATGTCCCGCGAGCGGCCGTCGCGTACGACGATCTCCCGGTCGGAGTAGGCGGCCACCCGGGTCTCGTGCGTGACCAGGACGACGGCGGCGCTCGCGGCCCGGGCGGCCTCGGTCAGCAGCTGCATGACGAGTTCGCCGTTGAGGGAGTCCAGGGCGCCGGTGGGCTCGTCCGCGAAGACCACCCGGGGCCGGGTGACCAGCGCCCGGGCGACGGCCACCCGCTGGCCCTGGCCGCCGCTGACCTCACCGGGGCGCTTGGCGCCGATGTCCTCGACCTGGAGCCGTTCCATCCAGCCCAGGGCGGTGGCCTCGGCCTCCTTGCGCCGGACTCCGGCCAGGCGCAGCGGCAGGGCGACGTTCTCCACACAGGTCAGTTCGGGGACGAGCCGGCCGAACTGGAAGACGAACCCGAACTGGCCGCGGCGCAGGGCGCTGCGCTCGGCGTCGCCCATGGCGGTGAGGTCGCGGCCGTCGTAGGTGACGGTGCCGGAGTCGGGCGGGACGATCCCGGCGAGGCAGTGCAGGAGCGTGGACTTGCCGGAGCCGGAGGGTCCCATGACGGCGACGACCTCGCCGGGGTGGATGGAGAACTCGGCGCCGTCGAGGGCCCTGGTGGTGCCGTACGCCTTGTGCAGGCCGGTGGCGACGAGGAGGGAGCCGGCGGGGGTCATCGGCGCACCTCGCGGGCGAGCTGGTCCAGGCGGGCGGAGGTGAGTTCGAGCCAGCGCAGGTCGGCCTCCAGGTGGAACAGGGCGTGGTCGCAGACCAGCTGGTCGGCGAGGTCACCCTTGCGCTTGCGCTGGGTGAGGATGCGCATCAGGCGCAGGTGCTCGGCGCGCTGGGTGTCCAGCAGGCCGCTCGCGCTGCGGCCGGTGAGCAGCGCGAGGATCACCTTGGTGTAGAGGGTGGAGTGCAGGTACGGCTCCGGCTTCTCCGGTTCGGAGAGCCAGTGCTCGACGTCGGTGATCCCGGCGTCGGTGATGGCGTACCGCTTGCGGTCGGGGCCGCCGCCGCTCTCTATCCCGTCGACCTCGACGAGGCCGTTCTTCAGGAGGCGGGACATGGTCGAGTAGACCTGCCCGTAGGCGAGGGGCCGGTCGTGGCCGAAGTTCTCGTCGAAGGCGCGCTTGAGGTCGTAACCATGGCGCGGGCCGGCCTCCAGGAGGCCGAGCAGGGTGTGGCCGATGGACATGGCCGCGACTATACACGCGGTGTATACGCACGGTGTATAGATGCCCGGGGGGTGCTCTCCCGGTGCGCGCGGACGCGAAAGGGCCCGGGCGCAAGAAGGCCCGGACGCGAGAAGGCCCGGGCGCGGTGGTCGCGCCCGGGCTGCGGGGTCCGGGGTGGGTGCGGTCAGGTGTCCCGGTTGGTGCGGGGGCGGCCGCGGGGCGGGATCGGGGCGGCGCCGCCGGGGAGCCGGCCCGCCTCGGACAGGGCCCGGCGCAGCAGGAACTCGATCTGCGCGTTCGCGCTGCGCAGCTCCTCGCCGGCCCAGCGCGCGAGGGCGTCGTACACCTGCGGGTCCAGCCGCAGCAGTACCTGTTTGCGCGGTTCCCGTCCGGCCCGGGCGGGCCTGGGCTCGGACGGGTCCTGCTCGCCCCGGGGGGTCACTGGTAGAGGGTGCCCGTGTTGATGACCGGGGTGGCCGCCCGGTCGCCGCACAGGACCACCATCAGGTTGGAGACCATGGAAGCCTTCCGCTCCGGGTCCAGGTCCACGATCTCCTCCTCGGCCAGCCGGGTCAGGGCGAGCTCCACCATGCCCACCGCGCCCTCGACGATCTGCTTGCGCGCCGCCACGACCGCACCGGCCTGCTGGCGCTGGAGCATCGCGGAGGCGATCTCCGGAGCGTACGCGAGGTGGGTGAAGCGGGACTCGATGATCTCCACGCCCGCCGCCTGGACCCGGGTGGCCAGCTCGGCCGCGAGCGTCTCGGTGATCTCCTCGGCGTTGCCGCGCAGCGACAGACCGCCCTCGTCGTGGGAGTCGTAGGGGTACTCGATCGCGATGTGCCGGACGGCGGCCTCGGTCTGCGTCTCGACGAACTCCGTGAAGTCCTCGACCTCGAACACCGCCCGCGCGGTGTCGGCCACCCGCCACACCACGACCGCCGCCAGCTCGATGGGGTTGCCGTAGGCGTCGTTGACCTTCAGGACGTTGGTCTCGTGGTTGCGGACGCGGGTGGAGATCTTCTCGCGGGAGGTCAGCGGGTTGACCCAGCGCAGTCCGTCGGTGCGGATCGTGCCCCGGTAGCGGCCGAACAGCTGGACCACGCGGGCCTGGCCGGGGGCCACCGTGTTGAGGCCGCTCATGGCCATCACGGAGGCCAGCACCAGCAGGACGCCGACGGAGATCAGGACGGCCTTCGCCGCCGTCGCCGCCACCCCCGCACCGACGGCGATCAGGCCGGCTCCGACGGCCAGCCCCACCAGCCCCGACAGCAGCGCGAGCCCGCCGCCGACGCTGTGCGCCGCGAACTCCCTTACCTCGACCGGTCGTTCGTCCGCCATCGTCGCTGTCATGGAATACCCCCGTTTGGTCGGTCGCGTCCGGCCGGGTCCGGCCGGAATGCCTAGCAAATTGATATCACTTTTTGCGGTGACCGCAACCCATCCGGCATCGTGAGCGTCGGTTCCATCGGAGTGGGTGCTGATTCTCACGTCCGATTTGACCGTTATTGATCAGGGTTAGCCAACCTTTGTCACAGCCTGCGGTGTTAGTTTTCTGAGCTGACGTCGGGGGGGTAATCGAGCGGAGCGGGAGCGATGGGCCGAGCAGATGCGCGACGGGCGCAGCAGCAGCGCGGTGGGCGGAAGGCGCCGACCGGGCGTGCCGCCGGGCGCGCGGGCAAGCCGACCGGGAAGAAGCAGCGCAGCGGCATACGTCGTTTCTTCACCTGGAAGACCATCCTCGGGACCTTCCTCGGCGGGATCCTGCTCCTCGTGGCCGGAGCCTTCGCCCTCTACTTCTCCGTGGACGAGCCGAGCGACCCGAACAAGACGGCGGTCCTGCAGAGCAACACGTTCAAGTGGGCCGACGGGTCCGTCATGACCCGCACCGGCGAGATGAACCGCGAGATCGTCTCGATCGACAAGATCCCGGAGGACGTCCGGACGGCCTTCATCGCGATCGAGAACAAGACCTTCTACAAGGACCGCGGCGTCGACTTCGTGGGCATCGCCCGCGGTGTCTTCAACACCCTGCGCGGCAAGGGCACGGCCGGCGGTTCGACGATCACCCAGCAGTACGTCAAGAACTACTACCTGACCCAGGACCAGTCGGCGACCCGCAAGCTCCGGGAGATGGTGATCTCCCTCAAGGTCGACCAGCGCATGGAGAAGGACGACATCCTGGTCGGGTACCTCAACACCAACTTCTACGGCCGCAGCGCCTACGGCATCCAGGCCGCCGCCCAGGCGTACTACGGCGTCGACTCCAGCAAGCTGACCCTCGAACAGGGCGCCTACCTCGCCGCCGTCATCCAGGCCCCCAGCCAGTACGACCTGGCCACGGCGGGCCCGAACGGCCGGCGACTGGTCACCATCCGCTTCAACGCCGTCCTCGACAACATGGTCGAGATGGGCAAGCTGGACAAGGCCAAGCGCGACACCCTGCACCTCCCGGAGCCCATCAAGCCCAAGCAGCGCCCCGGCATGGACGGCCAGAAGGGCTACCTGATCCAGGCCGCCAAGCAGGAGCTGAGCCGCCAGGGCATCAAGGAGTCCGACATCGAGGCCGGTGGCTGGACGATCACCCTCAACATCGACAAGAAGAAGCAGGCGGCGCTGGAGAAGGCCGTCCAGGACGAGCTGGAGTCCAAGCTCGACCGCAAGAACGTCAAGGACCGCCCCCAGGACCAGAGCGTCCAGGCCGGCGCCACCTCCGTGGACGCCAAGACCGGGAACATCGTCGCCATGTACGGCGGTACCGGTCTGGCCGAGAAGGCGGCCAGCAACGCCCTGCGCTCGGACTACCAGCCGGGCTCCACCTTCAAGCCGATCGTGCTCGCCACCGCGCTGGAGACCGGGGCGAAGACCCAGGACGGCCACCTGATCACCCCGAACGCCCTCTACGACGGCACCAGCAAGCGCCCCGTGGTCGGCAGCGACACCCCCTTCGCCCCGCAGAACCAGGACGACGTCAACTACGGCGACCCGATGCTCACGGTGCAGGAGGCCACCAACTCCTCCGTGAACTCGGTGTACGCGCAGATGATCGTGGACGCCAAGCCGCCGGAGGTGAAGAAGACCGCGATCGCCCTCGGCATGAAGGACCGCGAGGGCTGGCCTGCCGACAAGCCCGCCATGTCCCTGGGCACGATGAGCGCCAACACCGTGGAGATGGCCGGGGTCTACGCCACCTTCGGCAACCACGGCAAGAAGGTCACCCCGACCATCGTCAAGAGCGCCGAGCACGTCGACGCCGCGTACAAGTCGGTCAGCCCCATCGGCGCCCAGGTCATCAAGCGCGAGACCGCCGACACCGTCACCAAGGTCCTGACCGGCGTGGTCCAGGACGGCTCCGGCAAGGCCGTCCGCAGCGACGCCTACCAGGCCGCGGGCAAGACGGGTACCACCGAGTCCAACGTGGCCGCCTGGTTCACCGGCTACACCCCGGAGCTGGTCACCGTCGTCGCGATGTTCGGTGAGGACCCCAACACGCACAGCCAGGTCACCCTGACCGGTACGGCCGGCAAGGGCCGCGCGGGCGGTTCCAGCTTCCCCGCGCAGATCTGGCAGGCGTACACGACGGCCGCGCTCAAGGGCGTCAGCACGGGCCAGTTCGACCTGTCGGACGCGCAGATGGGCACCCCGGTCGCCCCGACCCGCACCGCGGTCCCCTCGGCCGGTCCCTCCGGCTCCGCCAACCCCTCGCCGTCCAGCTCCGGCACCCGCCCGACGGGCACCCCGGACCCCTCGGGCAGCGGCACCGGCAAGCCGGACCCGACCTCGTCGACGAAGAGCCCGACCCCGCCGACGAAGGGCCCGACGCCCCCGACACAGGACCCCCAGCCGACGAAGAAGCCGACGCCGCCGCCCCTGTTCCCGCAGGCGCCGCAGCAGTAGGCCGTCGTACGCACACACCGCCGCCCCGCAGCGAGAACGCTGCGGGGCGGCGGTGTGTCCGTCACCGGTTCAGCGCCGGTCGTGCGCTCCCGGCAGGGCCAGCTCGAACCAGACCACCTTGCCGCTGCTCAGCCGGGTCGCGCCCCAGCGCCGCGCGAGGCGGTTGACCAGGAAGAGGCCGCGGCCGCCCTCGTCGGTCTCCCGCGCCCGGCGCTGGCGCGGCAGCTGCGGGGAGTCGTCGCCGACCTCGCAGCGCAGCACGTCCGTCCGGAGCAGGCGCAGGGTCACGGGCCGCTCGGCGTACCGGACGGCGTTGGTGACCACCTCGCTGACCAGCAGCTCCAGCGAATCGCTCAGCTCCTCCAGACCCCAGCGGGCCAGGGCGCGCCGGGCGAACCGGCGGGCCCGGCCGGGGGCGGTCTCCTCGGGGTCGAGGAACCAGTACGCCACGTCGCTGGGGGCGATGCCCTCGAAGCGGGCAGCGAGCAGGGCGATGTCGTCGTCCCGGTCGCCCGGGCCCAGCATGTCCAGCACGTCGTCGCAGAGGGCCTCCAGCGGCGGCGGGTGGTCCAGCCCGGTCAGCTGCGCGGTGGTGGCGAGCCGTTCGCGGAGCTGGTCGATGCCCGTCCACACGTCCCGCAGCCGGGACTCCACCAGCCCGTCGGTGTACAGCAGCAGCGTGGCCCCGGCCGGGGCGTCGAGCTCCACGGCCTCGAAGTCCACCCCGCCGACCCCGATGGGGGCGCCCGGCGGGACGCGCAGCACCTCGGCACGGCCGCCCAGGTGCAGCAGGACCGGCGGAGGGTGCCCGGCGTTGGCGATGGTGATCCGGTGCGAGACCGGGTCGTAGACCGCGTACAGACAGGTGGCCATCCGGTCGGAGCCCAGCCGCTGGGCCTGCTCGTCCAGGTGGTGCAGCACCTCGGCCGGGGGCAGGTCCAGCTGGGCCAGGGTCTGGGCGGTGGTGCGCAGCTGGCCCATGATCGCGGCGGAGGTCATGGAGTGGCCCATGACGTCGCCGACGACCAGCGCGACCCGGCTGCCGGGCAGCGGTATGGCGTCGTACCAGTCGCCGCCGACCCGGGCCGTCTCGGCGGCGGGCAGGTAGCGGGAGGCCAGCCGCACCCCGGTGGGCTGGGGGAGGCCGTCGGGCAGCATGGTGCGCTGGAGCTCGTCGGCGATGTACGCCTCGCGGCCGTACAGCACGGCCTTGTCGATGCCGAGCGCGGTGTGCGTGGCCAGCTGGGCGGCGACGAGCAGGTCGTTGGTCTCGAAGGCGTCCCGCTCCGGGGTACGCAGGAACACCGCCGCGCCGATCACGCGCCGGCGCCCCCGCAGCGGGGCGAGGATGGCCCGCTGCCCGCGCGGTACGGGATGGCCGCCGCCCAGCAGTTCGGGCAGGGCGTCCCGGGCGCCGGGGGCCGACCCGAACACGGGCCGTACGCCGCGCAGCACCTCGGCGAGGGCCCCGCCGGGCAGGATCTCGCACAGCTCCGCCGCGGGCAGGTCACCCTGCGGGCCGACCAGCGGGAGCTGGCTGAAGTCGAGTTCGCCGGCGCCCCCCGCTGCCGCGACGGCGGTCTCGCCCCCGTCGGCCAGGCCCAGATCGTCGATCGGCCGGAGCCGGTCGGTGCGGCGGAGCCTTAAAACGACCGGGCCGATGGGCCGCTCGTCACCGACGGGCAGCGGATCGCGCAGGTAGACCAGGATCGCGTCGGAGAAGGTGGGGACGGTCGCCCGGCACAGGCCGAGGACGATCTCGTCGAGGTCGATGCCGCGGGCGATCCGGCGCGTGGCGGCGCCGACGAACCGCAGCCGGTCGCCCTCGCGCCGGGCCACGCTCGCTTCGGCGCCGCCGGCGCCGAGAAGACCGGGAGTGCCGGGGCTGCCGCCGGGCAGCCCGGGTGCGCCGGCGCCGTCGGGAAGAGGGCCCGGCCCACCGGCGCCCGCGCCGACGTCCTGGCCGGGCAGAGCGGCGCAGGCCCCGTCCGCGTCCGGGCGCCGGCCCGCGTTGCGGGCGGCATCGCCGTCGCGCGCCCGCGCGCTGCCGGAGCCGGCTCCGGCCACGTCGTGCCCGGTGGCCCGGGTGCCCTGCCCGGGCTGGCCGCCGCTCTCGCCCGTGGTGCCGCGCGGGCGCGGGACGTCGGCATGCGTGCGTACGGCCTCGGCGGCCGCGATGGGGGCCTTGCCGTGGCCGAGCTCGTCCGTACCTCCGCCGGGGGCGACGGTGGGCTGCGGGCCCTCCTGGGAGGTGGGGTACTCCGTCACGCGTGGAATTCCGTCCGTTTGCGCTCGATGTGCGCTGCACTCAACTCGGTCAGTCGCGGTATACCCGCTCAGCGGCGGGGGCACCACCACCCCCGGGTTCCGCGTCCCGCTCGTTACCTTTCTTTCCGCGTCGACCTCCGGTCAAGTCCCGGTCTCCGCAGGTCATTTACGGGTGCGGCACCGGAACGGCCCCCCGCGTGCGACCGGCGGAGGACGATCCTACGGTTGCACCCCGGGGGCGCATCAAGGGTCTCATGACGTCATATGCGGCGGGGTGCGGTCCCAGTCTTCGGGCAGAACCGGAACTTCCCAGGCCGGATCCGGTCGCCAGTTCTCCCACCCGTCGCAGAACGGCGGCCCCCACGCCTTGACCACCTCCAGCGCCGCCCGGCCCGCGTCCTCCACCCGGCGCGCCTGCGCGGCGTCGATCAGCCCGACCCGCCGGGCCTGGGCGAACTCGTCCTCGTCGCGCCACTTCCAGCTGCGGTCGGGGTAGACGGAGATGTCGAGGAAGTGGTCCACCGAGTCGACCCCGCCGGACCAGCGGGTGCGCGGCTCCTCCAGGTTCACGTACCAGTCCTTGAACTGCCAGTCGTGCTCCCAGAACAGCCACACCGACCACGGCTGCCCGGGGCGGGCCAGCTTGAGCACCCCGGCGCCGAACCAGCGGGACCGTACGATGGTGCGCGGCGCGGTGTAGCGGGTGGCGAGGGGCTCCTGGTGCACCGGAGTGCCGTCGGCGAGCACGGGTTTGACGCACTCGGTGCCGGGCGCCATCCACACCGCGAGCAGTTCGTCGGTGTCCTGGACGACGGTCACCGGACGGGCGATGTGGACCGGGCCCTTCAGCCCGGGGGTGTGGTCGCGGTAGCGCCAGAGGATCCGGTCCCCGGGCGCCCAGCGCGCGCCGTGCGTCCCGCCGCGCGCGGCGGGGCCCGCCGCACCGGGGCCGGACCTGGAAGTACCTGTCATGCGCAGATCTTAGGGCGGCGGCCCCTCAGGACGCTGCGGTGCAGGTCACGGAGGGGGCCGAGGCGCGGAAACGACCGGATTCGGCCCCCTTCCGGGAAGGGTCAGGGGCGGGTCATGCGCAGGACGTCCAGCGCCTCGTCCAGCTGCTGGAGCGTCAGCACGCCCCGGTCGACGTAGCCGGACTCCAGGACGACCTCCCTGATGGTCTTGCGTTCGGCGAGCGAACGCTTGGCGACCTTGGCCGCCTCCTCGTAGCCGATGTAGCGGTTCAGCGGGGTCACCACGGAGGGCGAGGACTCGGCGTACTCCCTGGCCCGCTCGGCGTTGGCGGTGATCCCGTCCACGGTGCGGTCGGCCAGCAGACGGCTTCCGTTCGCGAGCAGCCGGACGGACTCCAGGAGGTTGCGGGCCATCACCGGGAGCATCACGTTGAGCTCGAAATTGCCGGCCGCGCCCGCCACGGTGACCGCGGTGTCGTTGCCCGTCACCTGCGCGGCGATCATCAGCAGGGCCTCGGGGACGACCGGATTGACCTTTCCGGGCATGATCGAGGACCCGGGCTGGAGATCGGGCAGATTGATTTCGGCCAATCCGGTGCGCGGGCCGGAGGCCATCCAGCGCAGGTCGTTGCAGACCTTGGTGAGCGAGACGGCGATCGTACGGAGCATCCCCGAGGTCTCCACCAGCGCGTCCCGGGCGCCCTGGGCCTCGAAGTGGTCGCGCGCCTCGGTCAGCGGCAGCCCGGTGGCCCGCGCCACCTCGGCGATCACGGCCGCCGGGAACCCGGGCGGGGTGTTGATCCCGGTGCCCACGGCCGTACCGCCCAGCGGCAGTTCGGCGAGGCGCGGCAGGACGGCGTGCAGGCGCTCGATGCCGTAGCGGATCTGGGCGGCGTACCCGCCGAACTCCTGGCCCAGGGTGACGGGGGTGGCGTCCATCAGGTGCGTGCGCCCGGACTTGACCACGCCGGCGAACTCGGCGGCCTTGCGCTCCAGGGCCAGCTCCAGGTGGCGCAGGGCCGGGATCAGGTCGTGGGTGACGGCGGCGGTGGCGGCGATGTGGATCGAGGAGGGGAAGACGTCGTTGGAGCTCTGCGAGGCGTTGACGTGGTCGTTGGGGTGGACCTCGCGCCCCAGCCGCTCGGTGGCCAGGGTGGCGATCACCTCGTTGGTGTTCATGTTGGACGAGGTCCCCGAGCCGGTCTGGAAGACGTCGACGGGGAAGTGCTCGTCCCAGCGGCCCTCGGCGACCTCCGCCGCGGCCGAACCGATGGCCCCGGCGGTCTCCTCGTCCAGCACCCCCAGCTGCGCGTTGACGAGCGCGGCGGCCGCCTTGATCCGGGCCAGGGCCTCGATGTGGGCGCGTTCGATGCGCTGCCCGGAGAGCGGGAAGTTCTCCACCGCGCGCTGGGTCTGGGCCCGCCACTTGGCGTGGGCGGGCACCCGTACCTCGCCCATCGAATCGTGCTCGGTGCGGAACTCCTGGGGCTTCTGATCGTCGGTCATCTGCACATCCTCCTCAGAAAGTTGAGCAATTGTCTTGTTAGGACTGTTCCCATCTCCCTTACCGGCCAGTAAATACCGGGGGTAACACCGCTATCGGGGAGGCAGTCCATGGCTCGTCCGGGTACCAAACCCAGGCTCAGATCTACCTTCGCCGCCGTCGCGGCGATCGCGGCCGCCCTCGGGGGCGTCACCGCCGTCACCCCCCTGGCCGAAGCGGCCCCCGCCGCATCCGGCTCGATCACACCGCTCCCGCCGGAACTCGAAGCCATCCGCGCGGCCGAGGCCACCAAGATCTACGGGGACCCCGCCATCCGCCCCCTCGCCGAACGCCGCACCGGGCTCATCTCCCTCGGCGACAGCGAGATCTCGGGCGAGGGCACCGGCAACTACGACCCCGCCACCAACACCTCCGCCAACCAGTGCCACCGCTCGCCGGACTCCGCGATCCACCGCACGGGCATCCCGGCCGACCTCACCTTCAACGTCGCCTGCTCCGGCGGCTACACCGGCAACATCCGCATCGGCGGCAGCAAGCAGTACGCCGACGAACTGGTGCAGAGCGACAGCCTGGCCATCAAGGCCCGCAACACGAAGATCAAGATGGTGGTGCTGGTCGCCGGAGCCAACGACGACCTCCAGTTCGGCCCCGTCATGACCGACTGCGTCAGCCGCTGGGTGCTCAGCCAGGGCACCTGCGAACCCAAATACGGCCCCGGCTGGCAGTCCCGCGTCGACGGACTGGTGCCCAAGGTCGAAGCCACCATCGGCGACCTCAAGACCGTCATGCGCGACGCCGGCTACGCCGACTCCGACTACAAGCTCGTCGTCATGGGCTACCCCAGCCCCATCGGCCCCGACTTCGCCGACAACCCCGACTTCCCCGGCAAGCTCCCCGGAGGCTGCGCCGGCTACGACTCCGACGCCGCCTGGGGCCGCAACTACGCCGTCCCCGCCTTCGAGAAGGGGATGCGCGCCGCCGCCCTCGCCGCCGGCGCCACCTACCTGGACAACTCGCGGCTCTTCCACGGCCACGAGGTCTGCATGGAGGACACCTGGGCCCGCGGCCTCTACCTCGACCTCGGCGACCACTTCCCCTGGGACGAGAACACCGCCCGCCAGTCCTTCCACCCCAACTACCGCGGCCACGGCGCCTTCGCCGCCTGCCTCACCCAGCTCTACACCTCCGGCCTGCGCGAAGCCTCCTGCGCCGACCCGGGCAGCACCGGAACCCCCGTCCTCCAGGCCGGCGCCTGGGACGACCTCTACGAGCCCCTGAAGAACGAGGCCACCGGCAACTGCCTCGACGCCTTCGGCGGCTCCAGCGCCAACGGCACCAAGGTGACCGGCTGGGACTGCCACGGCGGCCGCAACCAGGACTGGTGGCAGGACTCCGTGAAGAAGTCCGTCCACAACGGCCTCACCCAGGACCGCTGCCTCGACGTCCCCCGCGCCGACTACTCGGCCGGTGCCGGCCTCGTCCTCTGGAACTGCCACGGCGGCGCCAACCAGCAGTTCGTCCGCGACGGCGCCACCCTGCACCCCGCCGCCGCCCCCGCCCTGTGCCTGACGGTCGCCGCCGCCCACGAGCAGCTGCGCCTCCAGCCCTGCAACGGCTCGGCGTCCCAGCGCTTCGCGTGAGCCGCGGGTAACCGGACCCGGGCGCGTGCCAGCCCAGGGGCGTCCCCGCGCACGTGCGGGGACGCCCCCACCGGTCCGGTCCGGGCCGGCCTAGCGCGCCGCCGCGCGGACGCCCCCGGCTTCCAGCTGCTCGCGGACCTCGCGGGGCCGGTTGGTGATGATCGTCTCCACCCCGAGCCGGACGCACAGCTCCACGTCCTCGGGCTCGTCCACCGTCCACACCCGCACCCGCAGCCCCCTGGCCCTCAGCCGCCCCACCAGCCCGGGGTCCCTCCGCACCAGCTCGATCCCCGGACCGGCGTGGCCCGCGAACGGCGGCCGGGGCGCACGCAGCCGCCGCTCGATCAGGTGGACGGCGGGCAGCCCGGGCGCCAGCCGGTGCAGCCGGGTCAGCGCGGTGCGGGAGAAGCTCATCACCTCCACGCGGCCGTCGGAACCGTCCGCGAGCCCGTACTCCTTCAGCACCCGCACCAGCTCCGCCTCCAGGCGGCCACCCGCCCGCGTCGGGTGCTTGGTCTCCACCGCCAGCCCCACCGGCCGGTCCGCCGCCAGGGCCTCCCTCAGCAGGTCCTCGAACAGCAGCACCCGCGCCCCCCGGTGCTCCTCACCCTTCCAGCCGCCGAAGTCGAACGCGGCCAGCTCCCCGTACGTCAGCTCGGAGACCACCCCCCGCCCGTCGGAGGTCCGCTCCACCGTCCGGTCGTGCACGCACACCAGCCGCCCGTCCGCACTCAGCCGCACATCGCACTCCAGGGCGTCGGCCCCGTCGGCGATGGCCTGCCGGTAGGCGGCGATGGTGTGCTCGGGGTGCTCGTGGGAGGCCCCCCGGTGCGCGACGACGCGGACGGTGCGGGGGGACGAGCTCGTCGGTGCCATACGGGAATCCTTGCGAACCGGGATGAACGGCCGGATGCGGGCCTGCGACCCCGACGTTAACCCAGGTCCCGCGCATGATCGGTCGAGGGCGGGGCAGGGGCTCGGGAGGTCTCCGCCCCACGAGGGCCACCGGTTCCGCGGCGTTCGCCGGTCCGGGTTCGGCCGTAGCGGGACCGTGCCGCAGACGGCGCAGTAGTCTCTGTGCAGGAGGCCGACGGCTGGGAAGGGGCGAGGTGAGAGCGGCACGGGCTTTGGCGACGCTGGACGAGGTCGACATCGGTGACCACGTCTGCTGGCTGGTCGACGCGGCTGCCCCCTTCCCCGGTGGCGCGCAGGCGTACGTGGCCGACGGAGCCCTGTACGGGGACAAGATCGTGGTGGTCGGAGCGGCCGGCGGCGTCGCCGAGGACCGGCTCCTGGCCTCGGCCGCCGTGGTGCTCGATCTGCCCAGCCTGGGCGACACCGACTCGGTCCTGGCGGCGGTGAAGCGCGAAGCCCGTACCGCGACCCGTGAGGGTTACCGCTCGGTACGGGTGCTCGCCGAACGGATGCCGGTCACGGACCCCGGCGCGGCGCACGACCTGCTGTCCCAGGAGCTGAGGCTCGACGAGTTCGCCTCGGAGTGCGGCGCGATGGTGCTGTGCGCCTTCAGGCCGTCCCAGTGGCAGGCGGATACGCTGGAATACGTGGCGAGTGTGCACCCGCACGAGATGGGCACACGTGCAGAGCGTCCGGCGTTCCGGATGTTCAGCACGGGTGCCGACAGCTGGAGTGTGGACGGGGTGATCGATTCCCAGGGTGCTGCGGCCTTCAACGCGGCGCTTCGCGCGGCGGTGGGCTACACACCGAGGATGAGGCTGTGCTTCAACCGTCTGGAGATGATCGACGCCGCCGGAATGGGAGCCCTGGTCGAGGCGGCGAACCACCTCCCCGGACGGCGCATCGTGGTGGAGGGCGCCAACGAGACCGTGCGGCTGTGCTGGGAACTCGCGGGTTACGCCGCGCCCGGTGTGCCGGTGGTGATGGCCGGATGAGCACCACCCAGTCGCCCGGAACCCCCGAGTCGGCCGCCCCGGCCGAGGTCCGTTTCCGCCACGAGCTGTACCCGTACCGGGGGCAGGACCAGTTCATGACCGGCACCCTCGGTTTCATCCGTGAGGCCCTGGAGGCCGACGAAGCGGTCGTCGTCGCCGTCCCCGAGGACAGGGCGGCACTTCTGCGGGGCGAGCTGGCCGGCGAGCTCGCCGTCACCTTCGTCGACACCGCGACGGCCGGACCGAACCCGGGTCGGCTCGTCGACGCCTGGACCGCCTGGTTGGAGGAGCGCGGCGAAGGAGGCCGGCCGGTACGGGGCGTCGGGGAGACCGCCTGGAGCCGGGCCCGCAACGCGGCCCACCTCTCGGAGCTGCGCCACCACGAGTGGCTGCTGAACCAGGCGTTCGCGCGCAACTCCGCGTGGTCGATGCTGTGCCCGTACGACGCCACCGACCAGGACGAGGCCGCGCTGCGGTCCGTCTCCCGCTGCCACCCGCTGATCCGCGAGGACGGCCGGCACACCCCCAACGGCTCCTTCCTGGAGGAGGGCCCCTACCCCTTCGAGGTACTGCCCGACCCGTGCGACCCGTACCAGGAGCTCAGCTACACGCACGGGGACCTGGCCGCGGTCCGCTCGAAGGTCGCCCAGTGCGCGTCCGACGCGGGCGTGTCCCAGGAGCAGCAGTCGAAGCTCGCCGTCGCCGTCACCGAGATCGCCACCAACAGCATCATCCACGGCGGCGGCCGAGGCACCGTGCGGACGTGGGCCCAGGACTCGGTGTTCCTGTGCGAGTTCCGGGACGCCGGGTACATCGCCGACCCGATGGCCGGCCGCGTCCGGCCGTCGGCCCAGCAGCTCGGCGGCCGCGGCCTGTGGCTGGCCCACCAGCTCTGCGATCTGGTCGAGATCCGTTCCACCCCCGAACAGGGCACCACCGTGCGCCTCCACACGGACGTCGAGGGGAAACAGGCACGCTGACGCCCTGGAGACGAAAGCACGGCGAAGGAGCCCCCGGCAGGCGTGCCGGGGGCTCCTTCCGTCGTTCGGCTGCCGGGTTACGCCAGGCCCGGCCCGCGCACCGGGATGTGGGTGAACGTCGGCTCCGGGGCCGGGTTCTGGAAGAAGTCGTTGCCCTTGTCGTCCACGACGATGAAGGCCGGGAAGTCCTCGACCTCGATCTTCCAGACCGCCTCCATGCCGAGCTCCTCGTACTCCAGGACCTCGACCTTCTTGATGCAGTCCTGCGCCAGGCGGGCCGCCGGGCCGCCGATCGAGCCGAGGTAGAAGCCGCCGTGCGCGCCGCACGCGTCGGTCACCTGCTGCGAGCGGTTGCCCTTGGCCAGCATCACCTTGGAGCCGCCCGCCGCCTGGAACTGCTCGACGTAGGAGTCCATACGGCCGGCGGTGGTCGGGCCGAAGGAGCCCGAGGCGTAGCCCTCGGGGGTCTTCGCCGGGCCGGCGTAGTACACCGGGTGGTCCTTGAGGTACTGCGGCATGCCCTCGCCCGCGTCCAGCCGCTCCTTGATCTTGGCGTGCGCGATGTCGCGGGCCACGACCAGCGGTCCGGTCAGGCTGAGGCGGGTCTTGACCGGGTGCTTGGTCAGCGTCGCGAGGATCTCGTCCATCGGCTGGTTCAGGTCGATCCGGACCACCTCCGCCGACTCGGCGAGGTGCTCGTCGGTGGTCTCCGGCAGGAAGCGCGCCGGGTCGGTCTCCAGCTGCTCCAGGAAGACGCCCTCGGCGGTGATCTTCGCGACGGCCTGGCGGTCGGCGGAGCAGGACACCGCGATGGCGACCGGGAGGGAGGCGCCGTGGCGGGGCAGGCGCACCACGCGGACGTCGTGGCAGAAGTACTTGCCGCCGAACTGGGCGCCGATGCCGATCTTCTGGGTCAGCTCGAAGACCTGCTGCTCCAGGGCCTCGTCGCGGAAGCCGTGGCCGAGTGCCGAACCCTCGCGGGGGAGCTCGTCCAGGTAGTGCGCGGAGGCGTACTTGGCGGTCTTGAGGGCGTGCTCGGCGGAGGTGCCGCCGACGACGATCGCCAGGTGGTAGGGCGGGCAGGCCGCCGTGCCCAGCGAACGGATCTTCTCCTCCAGGAACTTCATCATGGAGGTCTCGTTGAGGACCGCCTTGGTCTCCTGGTAGAGGAAGGACTTGTTGGCCGAGCCGCCGCCCTTGGCCATGAAGAGGAACTTGTACGCGCCGCCGTCGGTCGCGTAGAGCTCGATCTGCGCGGGCAGGTTCGAGCCGGTGTTCTTCTCCTCCCACATGGTCAGCGGGGCCATCTGGGAGTAGCGCAGGTTCAGCCGGGTGTAGGCGTCGTAGATGCCGCGCGAGAGGGCTTCCTCGTCGCCGCCCTGCGTCAGGACGTTCTGGCCGCGCTTGCCCATGACGATCGCCGTGCCCGTGTCCTGGCACATGGGCAGCACGCCGGCCGCCGCGATGTTGGCGTTCTTCAGCAGGTCGAGGGCGACGAACTTGTCGTTCGCGCTCGCCTCCGGGTCGTCGATGATGCGGCGCAGCTGGGCCAGGTGCGCGGGGCGCAGGAAGTGCTGGATGTCGTGGATGGCCTCCTCGGCGAGCTTGCGCAGCGCCTCCGGCTCGACCTTGAGGAACGTACGCCCGTCGGCCTCGAAGGTCGAGACGCCCTCGGCGGTCACCAGCCGGTAGGGGGTGGTGTCCTCGCCCAAGGGCAGCAGGTCGGTGTACGCGAACTCCGGCATGGTGGCCAATCCTCACTCGGCAGACAGCGCTGGCGCCCGTTTTGGCAGCGCGACACACCAGCGTAGAACCTCCGGTCTCGGCCGTGTCTGTGAGGTAGGGCTCACCGGCCAGTATCGCGATCTATCGTGTCTCGCTATGCTGGCGTGCGTGGACCTGGAAAAGCACCCCGCCGCCCCTGCCCCTGCCGCCCCTGCGGCCTCCGGGGCCCCGGCCGCCGGCGGCCTGCGCGCCTCCGACGCCGACCGGGACCGGATCGCGCAGATCCTCTCCGAGGCCGTCGCGGAGGGCCGGCTGACCGCCGAAGAGCACGCCGAGCGCCTGGACACCCTCTACGCCGTCAAGACGGTGGGGGAGCTGGAGGTGCTCGTACGGGACCTCCCGGCCGGAGCCGCCCACCGCGCGGCTCCCGCCGCCCCCGCCCCGGCCTCCGCGGGGATCGGCCCGGTGGAGTCCGTGGTGGCCGTGTGCAGCAGCTCCGCCCGCAAGGGCCGCTGGCGCCCCGGCGCGCGCACCCGTGCCGTCTCGGTCCTCGGGGACATCACCCTCGACCTCACCGAGGCCGTGTTCGAACAGCAGGTCACCGAGTTCAACGTGGTCTCGGTCCTCGGCAACGTCGAGGTCCTGGTCCCGGAGAACGTCACCCTGCGCGGCTACGGCAGCGGGGTCCTCGGCAACTTCGAGGTGGGCGGGGAGGGCACGGCCGCCGACCCCCAGGCGCCGGTCGTGATCGTCCGCGGCTTCGCCCTGCTCGGCAACATCGAGGCCCGCCCCAAGCCGGGCGCCCGTCTGGTGGACCTCGCCGCCAGGCTCCGCAAGCGCCTGGGCTGAGCCGGCCGCTCGGGTGGGGGCGGGTTTCGGACGAACCGCGTCCGGGTGGTCACGCCCGGTGCATAGGGGCACGCGCAGCGGGTAGGGACAGGTGCATCGTCTCTCGCTCGCGTATCCGTCGTCAGGAGTAGACCGTGCCGCATCCGCCGCATCAGTCCCTGCAGGCAGCCGCCGTCCAGAGCCTTCAGACGCGCCCGGCCGCCGTGCCGAAGCCACGGATGGCGGCGAGGGAAGAGGAGGACGGGCCCTGGCACACCGAGGCGGTGTGCCGCAGGGACGAGGCGGGGCTGTTCTTCGCGCCGTCCAAGGAGCCGACCGCGGCCCGGCTCGCCCGCGAGGAGGCCGCCAAGCGGGTCTGCGCCCGCTGCCCCGTGATGGTCGCCTGCCGGGAGCACGCCCTGCTCCAGCCCGAGCCGTACGGGGTCTGGGGCGGGCTGACCGCCGCAGAGCGGCGGGTGGTGCTGGGCCGCCGCCGGCGCCGCGCCGCCGAGCTGCTGCCGGGCGCACCCGGGCCGGTCGCCGCCGCGGGCTGACCCGCGGGGGCCGCGCAGGCCGGGGAGACCGGAGACGACTGAGGGGCGGTTCCCCCGCACGGGGACCGCCCCTCGGACGTGCCGTCACCGGCCGCCCTGCCGCCGGCTCCTACTGGGCGCGGTCGAAGTCGATGTCGCTGTAGGCGCGCAGCTTCGACAGCCGGTGCGTGGAGTCGATCTGCCGGATGGTGCCCGACTTCGAGCGCATGACCAGCGAGGACGTGGTCGCCGTCTCCGAGCGGTAGTGGACGCCGCGCAGCAGCTCGCCGTCCGTGATGCCGGTGGCGACGAAGAAGACGTTCTCGCCGGAGACCAGGTCGTTGGTGGTCAGGACGCGGTCGAGGTCGTGCCCCGCGTCGATGGCCTTCTGACGCTCGGCCTCGTCCTTGGGCCAGAGCTTGCCCTGGATGACACCGCCGAGGCACTTTATGGCGCAGGCCGAGATGATGCCCTCGGGCGTGCCGCCGATGCCCATGAGCAGGTCGACGCCGGTGCCCTCGCGCACCGCCATGACCGAGCCGGCGACGTCGCCGTCGGAGATGAACTTGATGCGGGCGCCGGTCTCGCGGATCTCCTTGACGATGCCCTCGTGACGCGGGCGGTCCAGGATGACGACGGTGACGTCCTCGACGGCGATGCTCTTCGCCTTGGCGACCCGGCGGATGTTGACCGAAACGGGGGCGTTGATGTCCACGAAGTCGGCGGCCTGGGGGCCGGTGACGAGCTTGTCCATGTAGAACACGGCGGACGGGTCGAACATGGTGCCGCGGTCGGCGGCGGCCAGGACGGCGATGGCGTTGGGCATGCCCTTGGCGTTCAGGGTGGTGCCGTCGATCGGGTCGACGGCGATGTCGACCTCGGCGCCGGTGCCGTCACCGACGTGCTCGCCGTTGAAGAGCATGGGGGCTTCGTCCTTCTCCCCCTCGCCGATGACGACGACGCCGTTCATCGAGACGGTGGAGATCAGGGTCCGCATCGCGTTGACCGCGGCGCCGTCGGCGCCGATCTTGTCGCCACGGCCGACCCACCGGCCCGCGGCGAGCGCCGCAGCCTCGGTGACCCGTACGAGTTCGAGGGCGAGGTTGCGGTCAGGCGAGTCGGGGGCGACTTCGAGCTGGGGCGGCAGGTTGTGCTCGGTCATCGGAGCGCACCTTTCTGTACGACGACGGCCGGGAGTGTGAGGGTGCTGGAACTCTATCGGTTCGTCGACATATTGAGCAGAGCGGGTCACTTATGAGCGCATTATCGGTCAGCCGGTGCGGCTGAGCGGACACTGCGGGCCCTTCGCGAGCCGTCCGCGCCGGCCGCCACGCCGACCCCGGCGGTGATCGCCGTCGGCCATGCGGGACGATGGGGGGGTGGCAGGTATGAAAGGCAAGCAGACGGTCTGGGACATGGTCCGGTCGCTGGCGGTGATCGGTGTCGTCGTGGCGGGTATCTACATCTTCGTCCCGCACGACGACAAAGCCGACCCGACGCGCACGGTGGACTACCGGGTCGAGACCCTGACGGCCCGGCGCGCGGCCCCGTACCCGGTGGCCGCCCCCGTGGGCCTGCCGGAGCAGTGGCGGGCCACGTCGGTGACGTTCGAGCGCAAGAACGCCAACGCCTGGCACCTGGGCTTCCTGGATCCGCAGCAGCAGTACGTGGCGGTCGAGCAGAGCACGGACGCCTCGCAGAAGAACCTCGCCAAGCTCACCCAGAAGGCCGAGCCCACCGGGCAGACGCAGCAGGTCGGCGACCGGGCGTGGGAGCGCTGGGACGGCGAGAAGTACGACGCGCTGGTCCGCCAGGAGCAGGGCTACGTCACGGTGGTCACCGGGACGGGCTCCTTCGAGCAGCTGGGCACGATGGCGGCGGCCCTGGAGTTCAAGCAGGGGCAGTGAGGTCGCTTCGGCAGCCGGCACGAACAAGGCCGCCCGCCCCGCGGAAACCGGGGCGGGCGGCCTTTGCCGTGGGTCCGTGCCGCCGTGGTGGCGGCGCCGGGGACCGGCAGGAGATCAGCAGGAGATCAGCCGGGGATCAGCCGGGGATCAGACGGTGGTGATGACGTCCTCGTAGGACAGGCGCGGGGAGCGGGGGTGCCAGGCGTCCTCGCCCGGCTTGCCGATGTTGACGACCATCAGGGCGGAGTGGTCCCCGTCGAGGAACTCCTTGTTGATGCCCTCGAAGTCGGCACCCGTCATCGGGCCGGCCGCCAGGCCGGCGGCGCGCACGCCCACGATGAAGTAGGCGGCCTGGAGCGCGGCGTTCATGCCGGCGAAGCGCTCGCGGGCCGGACGCTCGGTGAAGAAGCCCTTGACCTGCGGGTAGTGCGGCAGGAGGGTGTCGAACTCCTCGTGGAACTCGTTGTCCGCGGAGAGGATGGCGACCAGCGGGGCGGCGGCCGTCTTGGCCTTGTTGCCGTCCGACATCAGGTTCACCAGGCGCTCGCGGGCCTCGGCCGAGCGGACCAGGGTGACGCGCAGCGGGGTCGCGTTGAAGGCGGTCGGGCCGTACTTCACCAGGTCGTAGATGGCCTGGACCTGCTCGTCGGTCACCGGCTCGTCGGAGAACGAGTTGGCGGTGCGGGCCTCGCGGAAGAGCAGGTCCTGAGCAGCGGCGTCGAGCACGAGAGACATCGGTAAGCCTTCTTCTGTACGTGAGGTGAAGCGGTACCCCGACCATAGGCAGAAGTAGATGAAATTTCAACTACTTTCCCATGGGGAGTGATCCGGATCACTCGCCGCGGCCGTCGCCCTCCGCGGCCTGCGCCGCCTCGCGGGCCGCCAGGGCGGAGTCCAGCCGGGCGCGGGCCCCCTCCAGCCAGTGCCGGCAGACCTTCGCCAGCTCCTCGCCGCGCTCCCACAGCGCCAGCGACTCCTCCAGCGAGGTGCCGCCCGCCTCCAGCCTGCGGACGACCTCGACGAGCTCGTCGCGCGCCTGCTCGTACCCCAGCGCCGTATCGGTCTCAGACATTCCCTGGTCCCATCGTAGATGTGTGTTACAACGACTTCGCTGCCGGAACGTGCCCGTCTGCGGCGGTTCCCGAGCCGGTCTCCACCACGGTCACCGCGAACTCGCCCTGGGCCACCCGCGCCCGCAGCGCCTCGCCCGGTGCGACCTCGCCCGGCGCCCGCACCACATGCCCGTCCGCCCGCTGGAGCACCGCGTAGCCGCGCTCCATGGTGGCCGCCGGCGACAGCGCCAAGACCCGGGCGCGGGTGTGCTCCAGCTCCGACTCCGCGCGGTCCAGCAGATGCCCGAGCGTGCGCCGGCCGCGTGCCAGCAGGGCCTCCAGCTCGTCCTCCCGGGTCTCCACCATCCGCTGCGGATGGACGAACACCGGCCGGGCGAGCGCCTGCGCCAGCCCGCGCTCCTCCCGCTCCAGCAGCCCCGTCAGCGCCCGCAGCCCCCGGCCCTGGAGCTGGCGCACCCGCTCCAGCTCCTCCCCGACGTCCGGGACCACCTTCTTCGCCGCGTCCGTCGGCGTGGAGGCCCGCAGGTCCGCCACCAGGTCCAGCAGCGGGGAGTCCGGCTCGTGCCCGATCGCCGAGACCACCGGCGTACGGGCCGCCGCCACCGTCCGCACCACCTCCTCGTCGGAGAACGGCAGCAGGTCCTCCACGCTGCCGCCGCCCCGCGCCACGATGATCACGTCCACCTCGTCCAGGGCGTCCAGCTCCCGGACCGCCCGCACCACCTGCGGCACCGCGTGCACCCCCTGCACCGCCACGTTGCGCACCTCGAAGCGCACCGCCGGCCACCGCCGCCGGGCGTTCTCCAGCACGTCCCGCTCGGCCGCCGACGCCCGCCCCACCACCAGCCCGATCAGCTGCGGCAGGAACGGCAGCGGCTTCTTGCGGTCCAGCGCGAACAGCCCCTCCGAGGCCAGCGACCGCTTGAGCCGCTCCAGCCGCGCCAGCAGCTCCCCGATGCCGACGGGCCGTATCTCCGTCACCCGCAGGGACAGCTGCCCGCGCGGCGCGTACCACTCCGGCTTCGCCAGGACGACGACCCGCGCGCCCTCCGACACCACGTCCGCGACCTCGTCGAACACCTGGCGGAAACACGTCACGCTGACGGAGATGTCGTGCGAGGGGTCGCGCAGCGTCAGGAACACCACCCCGGCCCCCGGCCGCCGGGACAGCTGCGTGATCTGCCCCTCCACCCACACCTGGCCCAGCCGGTCGATCCAGCCCCCGATGAGCCGGGACACCTGACCGACCGGCAGCGGCGCATCCGCCGACGTATTCAGACCCATGCAGGCAGGCTAACCGCCCGCGCTGACAGCGTCTCAGGCCGCCGGCGGGATGTCGGCGTCCGTACGCCCGCGCTGGACGAACAGCACCCCCAGCCCCACCGCCAGCCACACCGCCCCCACCGCCTGCGCCGTCGGGGAGGCCGCCACGATCACCGTCACCGTCACCGCCGCCCCCAGCGCCGGCGCCACCAGGTGCCGGCCCCAGCGCGGCGGGCCCTCCGCCCGCCGCACCACGAACCAGCCCACCACCGACGCGTGCAACAGGGTGAACGCCACGAGCGCCCCCACGTCCACCACGGACACCAGGTGGTCCAGCCCGTCGTCGCGCCGGGCCGCCCACACGGCCGCCACCAGCGTCACCGCCGCCGCCACCAGCAGCGCCGCCCTCGGCGTGCCCTGCGAGGTCCGGGCCAGGATCCCCGGCAGCCGCCGCTCCCGGGCCATCGCGAACACCAGCCGCCCGGCCGCCGCCTGCCCGGCCAGCGCCGCGAAGGCCGCCCCCACCGCCTTGCTCACCGCCACCAGATCGTGCAGCCAGCCCCCCACCGACCCCTCGACCGCCGTGTAGAACGCCGGCCCCTGCGACGCCGGGTCCGCCGCCAGCTCCGCCGCCGAGAACGGCGCCAGCAACGCCGCCAGATACGTCTGCGCCACGAACAGCACCCCCGTCAGCCCCAGACAGAACAGCACCGCCCGGGCCACCCGCGCACCGCCCCCCGTCACCTCCTCCGCGAACGAGGCGATCGCGTCGAACCCCAGGTACGACAGCACCGCCACCGACACCGCGGCCGCCACCGCCGCCGCCGAGAAGCCCAGCGAACCGTCCCCCGTCAGCGGCGACAGCCAGCCGCGCCGCGCCCCGTCCCGTACCAGCACCGCCACCGCCGCCACCACGAAGACCAGCAGCACCACGATCTCCAGCGCCAGCACCGCGAACCCCACCCGGGCCGCCACCCGCACCCCCGAGAGGTTCAGCGCGGTCGTCACCACCACCGCCAGCGCCGTCCACACCCACCGCGAGACCCCCGGCACCAGCGCGTTCATCGCGATCCCCGAGAACAGGTACGCCACCGCCGGGATCAGCAGGTAGTCGAGCAGCGCCATCCACCCCGCGACCATCCCCGGCCCCTCGCCCAGCCCCTTGCGGGCGTAGGCGAACACCGACCCCGCCAGCGGAACCACCCGCACCATCTGCGCGTAGGAGAAGGCCGTGAACCCCATCGCGACGGTCGCGCAGAGGTAGACCAGGGCGACGGCCCCGTGCGACTTCGCGTCCAGCGTGCCGAAGACCCCCACCGGGGCCATGGGGGCGATGAAGAGCAGCCCGTAGACCACCAGATCCCGGAACCCCAGGCTCCGCCGCAGCGCCGGGGGCGCGGCCGTACCGGGATCCACAGCGGCTGCCATCGTTCCTCCGGGGGGTGGTGAGGACGGACGTTCGCCCCAGTCTCTGCCGGACGGGGGACGACCGGCCTGCTGGAGCCCCCCGTACGATGGAGCGTATGACTGCCCCCGCACCCGCCTCCCGCCGCGTCCTGCTCGCCGCCCCGCGCGGTTACTGCGCCGGCGTGGACCGCGCCGTGATCGCCGTCGAGAAGGCCCTTGAGCAGTACGGCGCCCCGGTCTACGTCCGCCACGAGATCGTGCACAACAAGTACGTCGTCCAGACGCTGGAGAAGAAGGGGGCCGTCTTCGTCGAGCGGACGGAAGAGGTCCCGCCGGGCAACATCGTGATGTTCTCCGCCCACGGCGTGGCCCCCGTGGTGCACGAGGAGGCCGCGCGCGGCCGGCTCGCGACGATCGACGCGACCTGCCCCCTGGTCACCAAGGTGCACAAGGAAGCCATCCGCTACGCGGGCGAGGACTTCGACATCCTCCTGATCGGCCACGAGGGCCACGAGGAGGTCATCGGCACCTCCGGCGAGGCCCCCGAGCACATCACGATCGTGGACGGACCCGACGATGTCGACAAGGTCACCGTCCGCGACGAGTCCAAGGTCGTCTGGCTCTCCCAGACCACCCTCTCCGTGGACGAGACGATGGAGACGGTCGACGCGCTGAAGACCAGGTTCCCGCTGCTCGTCTCCCCGCCCAGCGACGACATCTGCTACGCCACCTCCAACCGCCAGGCAGCCGTCAAGGCCATGGGCGCCGACGCCGACCTGGTGATCGTCGTCGGCTCCAAGAACTCCTCGAACTCCATCCGCCTCGTCGAGGTCGCCCTCGACGCCGGCGCCCGCGCCGCCCACCTGGTCGACTTCGCGAGCGAGATCGACGAGGCGTGGCTGGAGGGCGTCACCACGGTCGGCCTGACCTCGGGCGCCTCGGTGCCGGAGGTACTGGTCGAAGAGGTCCTGGAGTGGCTGGCCCGGCGCGGCTTCGAAGACGTGGAGACCGTCAAGACCGCCGAGGAGTCCATCACCTTCTCGCTGCCCAAGGAACTGCGCCGCGACCTGCGCGCCGAAGCCGCCGGACTGGCGGCCGAGGGCACCGACAAGTAGCCTGCGCGGCGCCTCGTTCGTACGGTGGGTCCATGCAGATCTTCGGTGTGGACATCGGCGGTACGGGAATCAAGGGCGCTCCCGTGGACCTGGAGCGCGGCGAGCCGGCGCAGGAGCGTCACAAGGTACTGACACCACATCCGGCCACCCCCGAGGGGGTGGCCGGAGGCGTAGTCGAGGTCGTCAAGCACTTCGACTGGGACGGGCCGATCGGCGTCACCTTCCCCGGCGTGGTCACCCACGGCGTGACCCGGTCCGCCGCCAACGTGGACAAGGCGTGGATCGGCCTCGACGCGGCGGCCCTGCTCTCCGACCGCCTCGGCGGCCGCCCGGTCACCGTCCTCAACGACGCGGACGCGGCGGGCGTCGCGGAGATGACGTACGGGGCGGGGCGCGGGGTGTCCGGCACGGTCATCCTGCTCACCCTGGGCACGGGCATCGGCAGCGCCCTCTTCCGCGACGGCCGCCTCGTCCCCAACACGGAGCTGGGCCACCTGGAGCTCAAGGGCCACGACGCGGAGACCCGCGCCTCGGTGAAGGCCAAGGAGGACGGCGACCTCAGCTGGGAGCGGTGGGCCCACCGGCTGGACAAGTACCTGGCCCACGTCGAGATGCTCTTCTCCCCGGACCTGCTCATCCTCGGCGGCGGCGTCAGCCGCAAGCCGGAGAAGTTCGTACCCCTCCTGACGAACATCCGGGCGCGGATCGTCCCGGCGAAGCTCCAGAACAACGCGGGCATCGTCGGCGCGGCCATGGCGGCGAGGGACGGCCTGGCGCACTAGTCCGCCCGACGCAGCAGCCCCCGGCGGGGTCAGAAGGCGGCGGGGCTGCTGCGCCTCGCCGCCCTGCGCCGCCCGCTCAGCGCGGCCCGCCGCACCAGCGCGATCAGCCCGGCGGCCAGCGTCCCCGCGTACAGCCACCCGGCGTGCAGGGACAGCGCCGACACCACCCCCATCAGCTCCCCGCCGAAGCCGCCGGAGCCGCCCGACACGGGCCACACTCCGGCGGCGAAGGCGATCGGCACGCTCACCGGCGCGGTGATCAGGTCGGCGGGCCGCACCCACAGGGCGGTCGCGGCGGCCACGGGCAGGAAGAGCAGCCCGTACGCGAACAGCGAGGAGTCGAAGAGCAGCCAGCAGATCCCGGCGACGAACAGCATCGCCGCACTGGCGAACAGCCCGCCGCCGAGCCCGGTCAGCCGGGGCCGCGGCATCCGCCGGCCGGCCGCGGCGGCGGGGGGCCGGGGGCGCCGCGCCGCCGGGGCGGGCACCTGCGGGTGACGTACCGAACGCATTCTGTATCGCTCCACCCGACCAACCTAGGCGCGATCCCCCGCCCCGGGCGGCCGGACACGCGTACCACCACGTCCGCGCCCACAGGAAAGTAAACTGTCCGACGGCCCACTCCGGGCCGCCGCCCCCATACAGCTACGGGAAGTCGCCAACGTGTCGCTCACGATCGGAATCGTCGGCCTGCCGAATGTCGGCAAGTCGACCCTGTTCAACGCCCTGACCAAGAACGACGTACTGGCGGCCAACTACCCGTTCGCCACCATCGAGCCGAACATCGGCGTCGTCGGTGTCCCGGACAAGCGCCTCGCGGTCCTGGCCCAGATCTTCGGCTCGCAGCGCGTCCTGCCGGCCACGGTCGACTTCGTCGACATCGCCGGCATCGTGCGCGGCGCCTCGGAGGGCGAGGGCCTGGGCAACAAGTTCCTTGCGAACATCCGCGAGTCGGACGCGATCTGCCAGGTCATCCGCGCCTTCAAGGACGAGAACGTCGTCCACGTCGACGGCAAGGTCTCGCCGAAGGACGACATCGAGACGATCAACACCGAGCTGATCCTCGCCGACCTCCAGTCCATCGAGAAGGCGGTCCCCCGCCTGACGAAGGAGGCCCGCCTCCAGAAGGACAAGGCCGCGGTCCTGGCGGCGGCGGAGAAGGCCCAGAAGATCCTGGAGAACGGCGACACCCTCTTCTCCCAGGGCATCACCAAGGGCACCGAGCAGGGCGACCTCCTCCACGAGCTCCACCTCCTCACCACGAAGCCGTTCCTGTACGTCTTCAACGTCGACGAGGACGAGCTGACGGACGACGCCTTCAAGGCCGAGCAGTCCGCCCTGGTCGCCCCGGCGGAGGCCATCTTCCTCAACGCCAAGCTGGAGGCGGACCTCGCCGAGCTGGACGACGAGGAAGCCCTGGAGCTCCTCCAGTCGGTCGGCCAGGACGAGCCCGGCCTCGCCACCCTCGGCCGCGTCGGCTTCGCCACCCTGGGCCTTCAGACCTACCTGACGGCCGGCCCGAAGGAAACCCGCGCCTGGACCATCAAGCAGGGCGCCACGGCCCCCGAAGCGGCCGGCGTCATCCACACCGACTTCCAGCGCGGCTTCATCAAGGCGGAGGTCATCTCCTTCGCCGACCTGGTCGAATGCGGCTCGGTAGCCGAGGCCCGCGCGAAGGGCAAGGCCCGCATGGAGGGCAAGGACTACGTCATGCAGGACGGCGACGTGGTGGAGTTCCGCTTCAACGTGTAGCGGCTGACATATCACCACGTCGCTGATCTGGCAAACATGCAGGTCAGAAAGGGTCCGGCTCTTCGGGGTCGGGCCCTTTGTTTTTTCCCGTGCTGGGATGGTGCTGGGATGGCTGACCTCTCGTCACCTGTCGTCATCCCTGGTCATTCGTACCGTGCTGGGATGGTGAGGGGCTGCTGGTGCTGGGTTCCACTCTGGTGAGTGGCTGAACCATGGGACGGTGGCTGCTGCCTCTGGCAGAGTGATCGGCACCGCTAGACGATTTTCGTGAGGAACTTGTGAGCACGCTCGGTAGCTTCATCTGGTCAATCGCTGACCAGCTTCGGGGCCCCTATCGCCCCAACCAGTACGGGACAGTGGTCCTCCCGTTCACGATCCTGCGGCGGCTCGACTGCATCCTTGAACCCGATCATGCGACGGTGCGAGAGCTGGCAACGAAGTTCGAGAACCCGAACCGGCTCAAGGTCGAGGTCAAGAAGGCCACAGGACGGACCTTCTACAACACCTCCAACTACTCGTTCGCGAACTTGCTGGCCGACGCGGACGGGCTGGCGGACAACCTGGCCGACTACATCGACCGGTTCTCCGGCGACGTGGACGTGTTCGAGTACTTCGACTTCAAGCAGGAGATCCTGGCTCTGGAGAAGGCCGGGCTCCTACGCGAGATCGTCAAGTCCTTCGGCAAGATCGACCTCCACCCTGATGTGGTGTCGAACTCCGACATGGGCGACGCCTTCGAATACATCATCCGCAAGTTCAACGAGGCAGCGAACGAGACCTCCGGAGACCACTACACGCCGCGCGACGCGATCCGGCTGCTGGTCGACTTGCTCTTCGCGGAGAAGGACGTCGACCTCACCGAGGGCGGCATCATCCGATCGCTGTACGACCCCACCGCCGGCACCGGCGGCATGCTCTCCCTGGCAGAGGAGCACCTGCTCGCCGAGAACCCCGACGCGAAGCTGAGCCTGTACGGCCAGGAGTACAACCCGCAGTCGTACGCCATCTGCAAGTCCGACCTGCTCGCCAAGGGCCACGACGCGACCAACATCGCCTTCGGTAACACGCTCACCGACGACGCCTTCAAGGGCCGCCAGTTCGACTACTGCATGTCTAACCCGCCCTATGGCGTGGACTGGAAGCAGTATGCCAAGGCGGTCAAGGAGGAGCGAGACTCCGCCGGCCCCTACGGCCGCTTCGCACCGGGCCTCCCCGCGACATCCGACGGGCAGATGCTCTTCCTGCTCCACCTGGCCCACAAGATGCGCGCACCCGAGGATGGTGGCGGCCGCGTCGGCATCGTCATGAACGGCTCTCCGCTCTTCAACGGCGCCGCCGAATCCGGCCCTTCCAACATCCGCCGGTGGCTGCTGGAGAACGACCTCGTCGAGGCGATCGTCGCCCTGCCGACCAACATGTTCTTCAACACCGGCATCGCCACTTACATCTGGATCCTGGACAACACCAAGCACCCCGACCGCCAGGGCAAGGTGCAGCTGATCGACGGCACCTCGTTCTGGACCAAGATGCGCAAGAACCTCGGTGCCAAGGGACGCGAGATCAGCGACGCCGACCGCGCCAAGGTCGTGCGGCTGTACGCCGACTTCGAGGACGCCGATCCCGAGCTCTCCAAGGTGCTGCGCAACGACGATTTCGGCTACTGGACGGTCACCGTCGAGCGCCCCCTGCTGGACGAGGGCGGGAACCCTGTCGTCAACCGCAAGGGTGACCCGAAGCCCGATTCGAAGAAGCGTGACACCGAGAACGTGCCCTTCACCTACGGCGGCTCGACCGTCGGCGCGGCAGCGGAACGCGAAGTCATCCAGGCGTACTTCGATGCGGAGGTGAAGCCGCATGTTCCCGACGCCTGGATCGACTGGGCCAAGACCAAGACGGGGTACGAGATCCCCTTCACGCGGCACTTCTACAAGTACGTTCCGCCTCGTCCGCTCGTGGAGATCGACGCCGACCTGGAGAAGCAGGTCGCCAAGATCCTCGATCTGCTGCGGGAGGTTGAGGGATGACACAAGCACAGTTTGATCTTGAGCAGGCTTGGGCCGGCAACGTCCCATCCCGCTGGCGCTGGAGCAGAAACAAAGAACTCCTGGCAGAGTCGCTGTCTGTCTCGCCCGAAGGCACAGAGGAACTTCTCAGCGTGTCGCATCTGACCGGGATCACCCCGAGGTCAGAGAAGAACGTGACGATGACTGCAGCGGAGAGCCTCGATGGCTACCGCCTCGTGGACGCGGGCGATCTCGTCATCAACACGATGTGGGCGTGGATGGGGGCGCTCGGCGTCTCGAAGCAGGCTGGCATTGTGAGCCCCGCGTACGGTGTGTACAGGCCGCGTCCGAACGCAGCCTTCTGTCCTGGGTTTTACGACTACCTCTACCGATCGACCCCGTACGTGATGGAGATGACTCGCCTCTCCCGCGGCATCTGGTCATCGCGCCTTCGGATCTACCCTGACGTCTTCCTCCGCATGGCGATCCCAGTGCCGCCGTTGGAAGAACAGCGTGCCATCGCCGACTACCTCGACCGCGAGACGTCCCGCATCGACACACTCATCGAGGAGCAGCAGCGGCTGATCGAGATGCTCAGCGAGCGTCGCGTGGCAACAGTCGCTGAGACCTTGGATGGCTACGAGCGGACTCAGGTGCGCCGGTTGGTCGATCACGATCGGCCGATGACCTACGGAATTCTGCAGTGTGGTGAGCCGGTCGACGGTGGGGTTGTCTACATCGGGCCGTCGGACATTCAGGGCGAAGGCCAATCTCCGGATAGGGATGCCCTGCGAACAACAGCACCTGAAATTGCGAGCGCGTACAAGCGGTCAGTTCTCAAGAGTGGTGACGTCGTCGTTTCCATCGGCCCGGCGTACGGGAAAGTGGCTGTCGTATCGGACGACTTGGACGGGGCGAATCTGACGCAAGATACGGTCCGAGTTGCACTGCGGCCGGATCTGGTCGACACGAGATTTTTCGTGTGGGCGCTACTGTCACGTCAGACGGCTGAGTATTGGGACTACCAGGTCATGGGTGCGACGTTCCGTCGGTTGAACCTCGGCACCTTGGCCAGGACACCCGTTCCGCTCCCGGCGATCCAAGAGCAGAGGCGGATCGCTGTGTATCTGGATGAGCAGACCGCAAAGATCGACACGCTCATCGCCGAGGCCGAGCGGTTCATTGAGCTCTCTCGGGAACGGCGGTCGGCGTTGATCACGGCGGCGGTGACGGGGCAGATCGACGTACGAGAGGCAGCGTGATGGCTGACCACAACGAGGCGGTCTTCGAGAAGGAGATCTGCGAGTACCTCGAGGCCCGCGGCTGGCTCTACTCGGTGAACGACCACGACAGCGGCGAGTACGACCGCGATCGGGCGCTGTTCCCGGTGGACCTGTTCGCGTGGCTGGAGGCGACGCAGAAACCGGCGTACGAGAAGGCGTTGAAGGCTGCGGGGTCGCAGGCGAAGTTCCTCGACGTGCTGACCGCAGCGTTGGACAAGCCACTGGAGCATGGCGGCGGAACGCTGAGCATCCTGCGCAACGGGGTTCAGTACATCGGTGGCGGCCGGTTGAAGATGGCGCAGTTCCGTCCCGAGACCTCGCTCAACGCGACCACCACGGCGCACTACGAGGCGATGCGGGTGCGGGTGGTGCGGCAGGTGCACTTCTCGACAGCCGACCAGCGCACGATCGATCTGGTGTTCTTCGTCAACGGGCTCCCGGTGGCCACGGTGGAGCTGAAGACCGACTTCACCCAGTCACTGGACGAGGCGATCAACCAGTACAAGCACGACCGCAACCCGCTGACGAACGGGCGCCCGGAGCCGCTGCTTTCGTTCGGTCACCGGGCGCTGGTGCACTTCGCGGTCTCCAACGGCCTGGCGGCCATGACCACGAAGCTGGAAGGGGAGAAGACCCACTTCCTTCCGTTCAACATCGGATTGGACAGTGGTGCCGGCAACCCGCCCGGCGGGGACGGACGGTCGGCGACGGCGTATCTATGGGAACGGGTCTGGGAGAAGCACGCCTGGCTGAACATCATCGGGCGGCTGATGATCGTGCAGACCAAAGAGGAGTGGGACGTCACCACCGGCACCTCGGTCCGGCGTACGAGCATGCTCTTCCCGCGCTTCCACCAGTGGGAGGCCGTCACGGGCATCGTCGCCGCGGTGAAGGAGGAGGGTGTTGGGCACCGGTACTTGATCGAGCACTCGGCCGGGTCAGGAAAGACGAACACCATCGCCTGGACCGCCCACGGGCTGGCCCGACTGCATGACGCCGACGACAAGAAGGTCTTCGACTCCGTCATCGTGGTCGTGGACCGCACCGTACTCGACTCCCAGCTGCAGGATGCTATCCGGCAGATCGACGGAAACAAGAAGATTGTCGCGACGATCAGCCCCGAGGACGTTCGCAAGGCGGGCGCGAAGTCGAAGTCGGGTCTACTGGCGCAGGCATTGAAAAGCGGCGAGCTCATCATCGCGGTGACGGTGCAGACCTTCCCGCATGCGTTGGAAGAGATCCGGACCGACGCCAGCCTGAAGGGCAAGCGATTCGCCGTGATCGCGGATGAGGCGCACTCCTCCCAGTCGGGGCAGATCTCCTCGAAGCTGAAGCAGGTACTGACGACCGAGGAGCTCAAAGAGATCGAGGAGGGCGGGGATGTCGATGTGGAGTCGGTGCTGGCCTCGGAGATGACCGAGCGGGCCGAATCGGAGAACATCTCCTACTTCGCCTTCACCGCGACGCCGAAGAACAAGACCCTCGAACTGTTCGGCCGCAAGGGCCCCGATGGCAAGCCGCGCGAGTTCCACCTGTACTCGATGAAGCAGGCGATCGAGGAGGGCTACATCCTCGACGTCCTCAAGGGCTACCAGTCCTACGACACCGCTCTGCAGATCGCCGGCAAGGCCGAGGCCGGGGACGGAGGCGAGGTCGAGGAGGCCGCTGCCCGCAAGGGGCTGATGAGGTGGGTTCAGCTCCACCCGACGAACGTCAGCCAGAAGGTGCAGATCATCGTCGAGCACTTCCACGCCAACGTCGCCTACCTCCTCGAAGGCAAGGCGAAGGCCATGGTGGTGACCGACTCCCGGAAGTCCGCAGTGAAGTACAAGCTGGCGATAGACGCCTACATCGCCAAGCGCCGCGCCGAGGACGCTTCGTACAACTACCGCACCCTGGTCGCCTTTTCGGGCGGGGTGACGATGCCCGAGGACGAGACCTGGCACAGTGACTGGGGTCCGCAGCCGTCGAAGGATGACGAGTTCACCGAGGCCAATATGAACCCCGGCGCCGGGGCTGATCTGGCGGCTGCGTTCAAGGGCGACACGTACAAGATCATGCTGGTCGCCAACAAGTTCCAGACCGGCTTCGATCAGCCCCTGCTCTCGGCGATGTACGTCGACAAGAAGCTGTCCGGGGTCACCGCGGTGCAGACGCTCTCGCGCCTCAACCGCACCCACCGCACCGCTGGTGGGGAACAGAAGCGCAAGACGTTCGTCATCGACTTCGCCAACAAGCCCGAGGACATCAAGACGGCCTTCGAGCCGTACTTCAAGAACGCGACACTGGAGACCGAGACCGACCCGTATGTCGTCGTCCACCTGGCCAATAAGCTCGCCCAGGCCGGGATCTACACCGAGGACGACGTCCGCAAGGTCGCCGAACTGTGGGTGACACGGAAGGGCAACAACGCTCTCTCGGCGGCGATCAGCCCGGCGCAGCACGACTTCCGGCGCCGCTACGCGCAGGCGATCGAGGAGGAAGACAAGGTAAGGCTCCAGGAGCTCGACCTGTTCCGCAAGGACGTCTCCACCTACGTACGGCTCTACGACTTCATGTCCCAGATCGTCGACTACGGCGACCCCTACATGGAGATGCTCTCGATCTTCCTGCGCCTGCTGGAGAAGGTGATTGCCGAGTCCGCTTGGGCGGCCGACGTGGATCTCTCCGACGTAGTGCTGGTCGGAGTCAAGCACAACAAGGCGATCCCGGTCGACATCTCGCTCGTGGGCGACGGGCAGCTGAAGGGCATCAGCGCAGCCGGCACGGGGGCGAAGAAGGATCCGAAGTACGTCGCGCTTCAGGTCGTCATAGACAAGATGAACGACCTCTTCGGCGCCGAAACGTTCGCTGCCTCCCAGGTCAGGGAGTTCGTACAGGGCCTCGTGCAGCGGCTGCTCGCCGACCCGAACCTGGTCCAGCAAACCAAGGTGAACTCAAAGAAGCAGTTCCTGGAGTCACAGGATTTCCAAGCGGCAGTCACGGAGGCAGTCGCAGACAACCAGGACGCCCACAACGCGATGGCTGACTACTTCTTCACCGACGGGCCGGCGATCAACTCGATCATCGTTGCGCTCGCGGATGCCTTCTACGAAGCAGCGGTCGAGCCCTATGCAGCCGCCGGCAGCGTGGTTGCGGTTGACGTGGCACCTCCGGCGCTCTCGGCACCGCCCCGCTGCCGAGCACATCTGACGCTCTTGGACGACAACCCCAGTGTGGGGACTCCAGTACACGTGACACTGAAGCTGGTCGCTGAGTCCCAGCATCCCTGGGCCCGCCCGGGTGGGCGGCCCGCGCTGGACATCGTGGCCGTGCCGTTGAGTGGCGCGGAGGTTACACCAGCCACGATGGCGTACCACCCTGAAGACGCCGAATCCGAGCAGTTCCGCTTCACGGCCCTGGAGCCCGGCACGCACCGGATCCGGTTCACCCTGCTACATCACGACACAGGCACCGTCTTGCAGCAGGTGGAGTCCGATCTGTCCATCACGGAGACGAAGTCCAGCGGGTCGGGGAATAGACAGCTGCGGCCACGCACGGGGAGGGCCTGACCGATGCCCCGCGAATTGACCACCCGCATTGTTCAGGACCCTAGCGACGGCTTCCGCTTCTTGCCGCACCTGACGACGGAGGCTCCCGACCTCCGCGTCAGCTTCGACGTCCTCGGTGGAGGTCGGATCAGGGCGCGGATGTCAGGATCGGCCGTTCCGGCACTCCACGGCACCGAGCACAAGGTTGACCTGTATGCCCGGGCCGATGAGGTCCATGGGGCGGCGGCCCGGCTCCGTGCCCGATGGAAATCGGAGTTCGTTGATTTCCAGCCGGTCGACGACCTGGGTCGGTCTCTGCAGAGTCGACGGCGCCCGTACGCAACGTCCGCGGACCTTAGTGCCGAACCTGAGGAGGAGTTGCGCCGGATAGTGGCCGATCTGGCTCGAAGCGGTGAATCGCTGCTGTTTGGCACTCTGCTGCGTGGTGACGACGCACCGACCAACATGTTCCGCACCTCTCTGCGTTCGGCCTTGTCCCGGGAGGGTCTGCGGGTACGGTTCGACTCCGATCTGCATCTGCCCTGGCCGCTGCTGTGCACAACCGAAGATTCCACCGTGCCTGCAACCTTGGAGGTTCTCTTCACTCGCTTCCTCGGCCATCGGCATCAGATCGAGCACACCGGTGATGCCTACGCGTGGATCGGGCCGCCCGGAGCAGCGCATCAGCGGCCAACGGTCAGCCTGAACCACGACGTCCAGGTGGGCAGTGCCACCCGTGCGAATGAAGTCGCGAAGGCACTGACAGAGGGCACGGAGTACACCGAGCGAACGACTTATGAGGAACTAGTCCGTGATCTCGGGAAGCCCGAGCTGGACGAGCAGTTGATGTACTTCTGGTGCCACGGAGAGTTCGTCGGCAACGTTCCCGAACCCCCGACCCTGGTCATCAGGCTCACCGACGGCACCTCCTTCGACGGCCACACCGTACGTGAGCTAAGGGCAAATTTCCGGCACGGTTGTTTCCGACCGTTTGTCCTACTCAACGCCTGCCACACCGGAGTCTCCGCGGCGAGTGGGGACCGAGCGTTCCTTGGGAGCATGCTCATTGAGCACGGCGCGCAGGGCGTGCTTGGGCCGCAGATCGCGATGCCGCAGGCGTTTGCTGCCGAGTACGCCCTCGAGTTCGTCACCCGCTACTTGCGCGGGACGGCCACCGCTGGCCAGATCACTCATGAGTTGGCCCGGGACTTCGCCGCCCGATACCGAAACCCCCTGGGGTTCGCCTACGGTCTGCACTGCGGCATGGATGCTCGTCTGGATCGGACAAGTGGAGGTGAGGCATGAGCCGTGTCGGCACGGTGGAGGTCGTTGACCTGGATGCGACGGGCTGGCTGCTCGACGCTGACACGGGTAAGCCCGTGCCCGAGGCATGGCTGCGCCATTACTTCGCGGAGCGCCTCACCCCGCCTGTCTGGGCGACGGACATAGTCGTCTATGTCCACGGTTGGCAGACCTCGCCCGACTCCGCCTACCGCACCGCTGAGCGACTGTTGTCTCTGACGCAAGACGTCTTTGTGACAGCCCCGGCCCGGTATCCGACCCTAGCTGCCCAGGGCTTCAGCCCATGGTGTGTCGTCGTGCGCTGGCCATCCTCCAGCCTGGTCACCCCCACCGGCTACCGCATGATCCGGGACCGGGCGCACGCGATGGGCGCACGCGACGGAGGAGGCCATGCCGCCCACATCCTGGGCCGGCTCCTCGGCTATCTGGACGCCGAGCGCGCCGACCCTGGAGCAGCGCCTGTGCTCGCCAACCGAGACGGTCAGTACCTCCACCTCGTCGGGCACTCATTCGGCTGTCGCTTCTTGTGCGAGGCGGTCCAATGGTCGGCAGACGCCCGTCTCGATGACACACTCGGCTGGAGCGTGACGGACCACTCGCCATCCCGCCCGTTCACCGCCGACAGCATGCTGCTATTCCAAATGGCCGCACGCCGAGACGCGTTCCTCTCGCTCTTTCCGAACATCCTGCCGAGCGAGGCGCATGATGGCGCTCCGCTGAGGGGGCCTGTCGTCGCCACTTACTCCCGTCACGACCGGGCGACAGGGTTCTGGCATCTGCGGGCCGAGCAGCAACCCGGCATCGGGCACTCCGGAATTGGTCCGGCCCCCGCGCCCATGTTCACCACAACCCTGTTGCCACTCGATGAGCGGTATCCGCACTCCGCGCTTGACCACCGTTTCGTCAACGTCGACGCCTCCGACGTGTATGTTCGCGGGCGCCACCTCAATCCGGCAGGTGCCCATTCCGATCACGTGCGCGCTGAGTCGGCACACCTTCTACTCACCCTCGCGGACTACTCGCGCTGAGGAGACGGTCCAAGATCCCCAACACCAGAGGACTGCACCCTCGCGCAACTCGTGTTCGCCGCCACCGCTCATCCGCCATGTCTCGCGCAGCCGACCGTGGCACCGCACCGCTCGCTCAACCTTGACCCTCCCGGGCTCTTCAAAATGACCCCATGGGGTTCGTTGGGCCCAGCTGCGGGGTCGGCGAGACAGCGCGATTCAAGCTGAGTGAACGCCAAGATCAGACATCCTTGATCTGTACTCCGTCGCCGCACAGTTTCGACCAGTCGTCGCGGTCCGAGGTCAGTACGAGGACGGGTGCCGGGGAGCGGAGCGCCATCGCGGCGACAAGGGCATCAATGGCGTACTTGTGGCCGTGCAGGCCGCCGGCGTCGCTCAGTAGCTGCACCGCCGTGAGGCTGTCCGCCTGGGTGGCGTCCTGGACCTGAAGGCGGGAGAGCAGCCAGCGCAGCCGGGCGGTATCCGTCTTCCCGTAGACGGCTTCCACCACCGTCAGGGCCGACACGAGGACGGGTACGCCCACGCGACGAGCGGCCTCGATCCGGGTGATCATCTGGCGATCGTTGCGCAGCAGCAGCGACAGCGCCTGGGAGTCGAGCACCAGGGACCTGGCCGCGGGCTCTTTCATGCGGCGCTGTCGTTCGACGCGTACGGTGCCGGTGCGTCACCGAACAGTTCGCTCTGCGCGACCTGGACTTCGGCCTCGCTCAGCGGCTCGTGCTCGGCTTCGTAGGCGGCCACGATCTCGGCGAGGCCGTCCATCGCGAGCTGGTGCCGGACTGCTGCCGTCACATATGCGGACACGCCGCGCTTGCCAGTACGTGTGCGCAGAGCACCGAGGAGTTCCGAGGGCATCGAGACGGAGATGTTCTCCGTGCTGCCGGGGCGGGGTGACTTCATGGCTGCAAGTCTAGTACAGAAAGTATTACAGCGTCTGGAGTGCTGCGCGGCCTGTATCCAGGGCGGGCGGTGATGCGTAGTCTTGGCGCTTCCGGATCTTTTTGTACTTTGCAGTGAATCCCGTGCTGGGATGGTGCTGGGATGCGCTCGCATAACCGCAGGTCAGAGTAGTTGTGGTGGAGTTCCGCTTCAACGTCTGGGTGCACAGCACAGAAGGGGCCGGACTCGTCAGAGTCCGGCCCCCGCTGCGTTCCCGTCTGACTTGGTGCTGACTTTTCAGTTGCCCCGGGGCGGCATGAGCTTGTCGAGGTCCAGGGTGACCTCGAAAGGCACCGGGCGCCGGAGAGTGCCCCGGAAGATTCCGGCGGGGGCGTAGGCGCGGGTGGGGTGGTCGAGCTCGTAGACGTGGACGACGGGTGCCCCGTCCTCGTCCTCGACGCACCAGTAGTGCGGGATGCCGGCCTCCGCGTACTTGCGGAGCTTGACGGTGCGGTCGCGGTGGGCGGACTCCGGGGATACGGCCTCCACGACGAGCTTCACGTCCTCCGGCGCGTACCACGTCCGGTCAGGGTCGTAGGGCAGGTCCGTCAGCAAGAGGTCCGGCTCGGGGCGGTTGCGGGCGTCGAGGCGGATCGTCATCTCCCGCTCGACCTCGAAGCCGGCCGGCGCCTGCGCCATGAGTGCGGTGGTCAGGGCGGTGACGAGGCGTCCGTGCCAGGAACGCTGGGGCGACATCAGGAAGACGAGTGCTCCATCGATCAGCTCGGTGTGGCGGGGTGCCTCGGGGAGGCGGTCGAGGTCCTCCGCGAACCAGCCTTCCGCGCGCGGCGGGCGCATCCAGTCGGGCAGTGCGGTCATGGCTCCACCGTAGCGATTCGGCGAGGCGTGGACCACGAGATCATCACCGGGCGCTGCCCGTCGTTCCGTCGTGGGACCCCGGGCTTCCCGCTTCGTCCGGTGCCAGCATCGGTTCGAAGGCGGCCTCCTCGTCGCCAGGTACCCGGGGGAGGAAGCCGTCGGGGACGGTGCGGGAGGCGGTCGTGAGGAGGTGGTGCAGGACGGCTGCCTCGGTGGTCGGGGGGAGGCGGAGGATGGTGAGGAGGCGGGCGCGGGTCGTGGGGTGGTCCGGGTTGTCCTCGAGGTAGTCGGCGTTGAGGGCCGGGGGGCGGAAGCCCGCCAGGGCGTCGTGCCAGGAGGGGAGGACGATGGCGAGGGTCAGGGCCTCGGCGAGGGAGTCGGCGAGGAGGGTGGCCCGGCCCTCGGAGTCGGTGTAGAGGACGGGGCGGGTGCCGTCGGGGGTGGCCGGGCCGCAGAGGTAGTGGGTGCCGCCCGCGCCGCAGCCGGCGACCGGGTCCACCGGCAGGCCGTTGGGCAGGGTGATCGCTTCGATCGGGTCGGTGCGGTCGAGGTCGAATTCACCGTCGCAGGCGAGGTGGTCGGCTACCTCGGGGTGTGCGGCGGCCCTGCGCAGCAGTGCCTCGTCGGAGAGGGCGGCCGGGTTGAGGGCCCGGGCGGTCGCCAGGGTCAGGGGGTGCCCGGCGAGGACGTGGCGGATGGCGTCGAGGGGGACGGGGCGCTCGTAACAGTCCTCGAAGTGGGCCTGGACGGCTTCGGGGGAGCGGTCGGTGAGGAGGTGGAAGAGGGAGCCGGAGCCGTCCGCGTCCTGGCTGCCGGTGCGCCAGGCGGTGTCGCCGGTCTCGCGCCACAGGCAGGCGGTGGCCGGCGGGGCGCCGATGGTCTCGTCGTAGAAGGCGGGCTCGTCGAGGAGCGGGCGGAGCGGGGCGGGTACGTCGTCGAGGACGCCGGGCCACACCTGTGCGTCGTCCCTGCCGTACGGGCTCATCGGCGACTCGTGGTCGAAGCCGCGGATGAGCACGCCGGCCGGGGTGAAGAGGACCGAGAAGTCGTCCCCCGAGCCGTTGTCCATCAGGGCCGCCTCCACCCCGGGACCCCAGGCGGGGTGGAAGGAGTACGAGCAGAGCGACGGGTCCTCGCTGATCGCCGCGTCCAGGACCGCCAGCGCGCGCAGGTGGGCGCGGAGCGGGCCGGGGTCGGGGAGGAGGGCGGCGGTCGTGTGCGGGGTGCTCATGGCGTCATGGAAGCAGCCGCCACTGACAGCCCGGCGGGGCCGGGCTACAGGCCGTGGACCGAGGCGACGGAGAACGTCGTCGGGGTGCCCGTGGACGGGGTCATGGGGCCGCCCTTGTCGAACTGGGAGCGGACCACGAGGGTGCGGGCCGGGGTGTGGGCGAGGGTGGTGGGGATCTGGAGGGACGGGTCCGTGAGGGTGTGGAGCAGGCGGGCGCGGGTGCCGTCCGGGGTGAGCTGCCAGCGGGTCAGGGTGTTGGTGATGTTGTGGGCCGCCCGGAGGGTGCCGCCGGGGGAGAGGTCGAGGCCGTCGGCGGCCTTGAGGTCGCCGCCGCTGAGGGTGACCCGGCTGAGGGCGCCCGTGGCGAGGTCGACGCGGTGGAGCTCCCCGGCGGTCATGTCGACGGCGAGGAGGTAGCGGCCCGCCGCGTCGGAGGTGATGCCGTTGAGGGTGAACTGGCCCGGCGGGGGCGGGGTGACGTGACCGCTCAGGTCGTAGGCCACCGTCAGGGTGCCGGAGCCCGCCCGCAGCTCGGCCGGGGTGACCCGGTAGATCACCGCGCGGACGCTGTCCGTGAGGTAGGCGGTGCCGTCGGGGGTGATGGTGAGGTCGTTGACGAAGTGCGGGAGGGCGGGGTCCACCTCGAAGCGGGCCAGGCGCGCGCCGGTCGCGGTGTCGTACACCGTGACGCCGGCCGTGGAGTCGGTGACCCACAGGCGGCCCCGGGCGTCGACGCGCAGGCCGTTGGCCGTGTGCCGGCCGTCGGTGCCGGACGGCAGGAACACCTCGGCCGTACGGGCGCCGGGGCGGGCGCGGTAGACGGTGCCGTCCGCGTACGAGCCCACGTACACCGTGCCGGTACGGGCGTCGGAGGCGATGCCCTCGGGGTAGACCTTCGCCCCGGGCAGGGTGAACGCCGTCGCGACGCGGGGCGTGGCGGGGGCGGCGGCGCCGGTGGTGAGGGCGGTGGTGGCCAGGGTCAGGAGGATGGCGCAGGGGAGGGTGTACGACAGCTTGCGCATGGGTGTGCCCTTCTGGATAGGTGTGATCGAAGAGTAGTTAGAGCTCTAATGATTGGCAAGGGTCATAGGATGACGCCATGACCTCCATGCCCCCCGAGGAGCGGATCGGCTCGCACGTCAAGCGCGCCGAGCAGGCGCTCATGGCGGCGAAGACCACCGCCTGCAAGCCGGCCGCGGTAACGGTTCCGCAGTACGCCGCCCTGCTCTGGCTCGCCGAGAAGCCCGGTATCTCCGCCGCGGCCCTCGCCCGGCTGTGCGGGGTCACGGCGCCGACGATGAACACCGTGCTGAAGAACCTCCACGAGCGCGGGCTCGTCGAGCGGACCCCGCACGAATGGCACCGCAACGTGCTGGAGACCCGGCTCACGGTCGAGGGGCGCGCCGCCATGGAGCTCGCGGACGCGGGCGCCGTGCGCGTGGAGAGGGCGCTCGCGGACGCCTTCACCGCCGAGGAGCGCGAGCGGCTCGTGACCCTGCTCGGGCGCTGCGCGGAGGTACTCGACACCCTCAAGTGACGTTTCCGGCGCGTTTTTGCCGGATCGGGAACTGTCCGCAGAATGCGCTCATCAGGACCAATCAAGGGGATGTCCGCCGCGCTGCCCGCACCGGGGCAGTCGAGACCGTTCGGAGCGACTTCGTGCACCAGTACCCTCAGCAGCCGTCCGGCGACCCCTCCGAGCGGCCCGGGGGCCGCAGGAAGTCCCGGCGTGCGATAGCCGTCGGCGCGGGCGTGGCCCTCGTGCTCCTCGTCGGCGGCGGAGGCTTCGCCGCGTACGAGAACGAGTGGTTCGACGGCAACGGCCAGACCGTCAGCTTCGGCAAGGACCACCGGTCCACCCCCGCCCCGGACGGCGGCAGCGGTTCCGCGAAGAACGGCGCGCCCCCCTCCGCTCCTCCCACGCCCACCGGCGACCCGGACGTGCAGCTGCCCGCCGGCCCCCGCTCGGAGTTCAGGCAGACCGCCAAGCTCGACGACGGCACGGTCATCGCCAAGACCCGCCTGGCCGGTGCGAAGTCCGGCTTCGAGGGCGACGTCTGGGTGTGGACCCCCAAGGAGTACGACGACCCGAAGTACGCCAAGAGCGCCTTCCCGGTCCTCATCGCCCTCCCCGGCGGCAACGGCTTCCCGGCGAACTACTGGTCCGACCGCAGCCTCGGCCTCCAGAAGGCGATCAGCGAGGGCGTCCAGGCCGGTACCAGCCTGCCCTTCATCGTGATCATGCCGGTGCTCAACCCGGACAACAAGTACTACTACGACGGCGCCGACATCCCCGGCCAGCCGAAGATGGGCACCTGGATCGCCGAGGACGTCCCGGCCTTCACCCGCGCCAACTTCCGCACCTACAAGAGCCGGGACGGCTGGGCCTTCATGGGCTCCTCCTCCGGGGCCTTCGTCGGCATGAAGACGGTGTTGCAGTACCCGGACCGCTTCAAGGCCGTGATCGCCAGCGGCGGCGAGATCGTCCCGGACTCCCCGCTCTGGAAGGGCCACCAGGCGGAGATGGACGCGAACAACCCCGAGAAGCTGGCCGAGAAGCTGATCGCGGCGGGCGGCCCGGACGTCTATGTCAACTTCCAGGTCGGCACCAAGGAGACCGGCAAGGACCGGATGGTGAAATTCGTCCAGCAGTACGGCAGGGGTCCCGTGAAGACGACCATCCGGGACATCCAGAACGGCGAGCACAACGGCTGGCACTACGTGCGCGGCATGAAGGAGGGCTCGCTGGAGTGGATCAGCAAGGTGATGAAGGGCCCGAAGCCCGAGGCCGGCTGACCCGAACCGGGATCCTCCGCGGACGCCGCCGCACGAGGCGTCCGTACAGGCGTCCGCCACGTGGCCCTCGCCACGTCGCCCCGGTCCCAGGCAACCCCTACGGTCGTTGACACCTCTGTAGAAGCGATAAGGGGGACCTATCGGTCCGACCCCCGCCCAACCAGGGCGCCGGAGAAGGAACGGGAACAAATCCGTGCAGTATGACCAGCAAGGCGGCGACGGCGGCCGCCGCCCCGCGCACCGCCCGCGGAAGCGGCGGATCCTGATCGGCGCCGGTCTGGCCCTCGTCCTGGCGGCCGGAGGCGGTACGGCGTACGAGACGGGCCTCTTCACCGACCTGGGGGATCCCGTCTCCTTCGGGAAGATCCAGGAGTCGGCGACCACCGAGGAGATCCGCCCCGGGGTGCTGATGCCCACCGGCCCCAAGTCCGAGTTCGTCCGCACCAGCCGGCTGCCGGACGGCACGCAGATCGCGATGACCACCCTGACCGGCAAGAAGTCGGGTTTCACGGGTGACGTGTGGGTGTGGGTCCCCAAGGAGTACGACGAGCCCCGCTACGCCAAGAGCGGCTTCCCGGTCATGATCGCCCTGCCCGGCGGCCGCGGCTACCCCAAGAACTACTGGGGCACGGGCCCCGGCCTCGGCCTCCAGCAGGCCGTGATCGACGGGGTCAAGAAGGGCACCAGCCTCCCCTTCATCCTGGTCATGCCGGTGATCAACGCCGACACCAAGCACCACTACGACGGCTCCGACATCCCCGGACAGCCCAAGATGGGCACCTGGATGGCCGATGACGTCCCGGATTTCGCGAAGGCCAACTTCCGCACCTTCACCTCCCGTGACGGCTGGGCCTTCATGGGCTCCTCCTCGGGCGGTTTCGGCGCCTTCAAGGACGTGCTGAAGTACCCCGAACGCTTCAAGGCCGTCATCGCCAGCGGCGTGGACTTCGTCCCGGACTCCCCGCTCTGGAAGGGCCACCAGGCGGAGATGGACGCGAACAACCCCGAGAAGCTCGCCGCCAAGCTGATCGAGGAGGGCGGGCCGGACGTCTACATCAGCTTCCAGATCGGCACCAAGGAGAGCGGCCGGGATCTGGCGGAGAAGTTCATGAAGGAGTACGGCAGGGGCCCCGTGCACACCCGGCTCCAGGTGATCCAGGATGGTGAGCACAACGGAAAATCGTATGTACGCGGGATGAGGGAGGGCTCGCTGGAGTGGATCAGCAAGGTGATGCAGGCACCGGTACCCGAGCCCGGCGTGCGATGAGCCCGGTGGTGAAGGGTGCGACGGCGGCGGCCCTCGCCGCGGGGATCGTGGCGGCGTGCGCCGTCGTCCTCCTCGGCGCGTCCGCCGAGCAGCCCGTCCACCCCTTCCCCACCGTCGGCGTGCTCATGGCGAACGGCGAGCACTGGTGCACGGCCAGCGTGGTGGACAGCCCCAAGGGCAACGTCGTCGCGACCGCCGCCCACTGCGTGGCCCCGGCCGGCGAGGACGGCCGGCCCGGTGAGGCGGCGCACGACGGGCTGGCCATCGGCGAGCTCGCCTTCGCGCCCGCCTTCTCCGGCGAGGGCTCGGGCGACCGGCCGCTGGGCGTGTGGAAGGTCCGCTCGATCCACGTGGACGAGCGGTGGACGAAGTGGGGCGACGAGACCGCCGACTTCGCCTTCCTCACCGTCGAGCCGGACGGGGACGGACGCAGCCTCCAGCAGCGGGTCGGCCGGGGCGAGGCGCCCAAGCCGGACTGGACCTCCGGGTACGAGCGCGAGGTCACCGTCATCGGCTACCCGGAGTCCGACCACAACCCGCAGAACCGGCCGGTCTCCTGCACCACCCAGACCCGCCACGACACCGACGACCCCGACATGCTGTACATCAGCTGCGCGGGCTTCTGGACGGGCACCAGCGGCAGCCCCTGGATCGCCGACCGCGGCGGCGTCGGCCAGCCGGGACGGCTCATCGGGGTGCTCAGCGGCGGCAACACCGACGTGGACTCCACGGCGGCGCTGTTCGACGAGAGGGCCCGGGCCCTCTACGAGGCCGCCGCCCGGGGCTGACCAGGGCCGCCATGGCTACGTCCGGCGCTCGGTGCTGACGATCACGCCCACCGCCGCCACCACGATGGCACCGCCGAGCACGATCGGCAGGGTCAGCGGCTCGTCCAGGATCAGCGCCCCCAGCGCGACGGCCACCACCGGATTGACGTACGCGTACGTGGCCACCAGCGACAGCGGCGCCGCCTGGAGCAGCCACGCGTACGCCGTGAAAGCGACGACCGAACCGATCAGCACCAGGTACCCCAGGGCCAGCCAGGAGGCGGTGGAGAAGGAGCCGGGGTCCAGCCCGCGCTGCTCCCCGCGCACCAGCCCGACGAGCACACCGGCGAGCCCGCCCCACACCATCTGGTACGCGCTGCCCGTGAACGGGTTCCCCGGCAGCGGCAGCCGCCCGGCGCTGAAGGAGCCCAGCGACCAGCAGAGCGCCCCCGCCAGGACCAGCAGCACCCCGGACAGCCGGACCTCCCCGCTCAGCCCCGGACTGGTCAGCACCGCCAGCCCCGCGAGGCCCACCAGCACCCCGAGCAGGGTGCGCACGGGCGGCCGGTCCCCGGTGAGCGTCCTCAGCACCACGACCCACATCGGCACCGAAGCCACCAGCAGCGCCGCCAGCCCCGAGGGCACCGAGGTCTCGGCCAGCACGACCAGGCCGTTGCCGCCGAGCACCAGCAGCAGGCCGACCACCACCGTGGAGCCGAGCTGCGCGCGGGTCACGCGCAGCGCGGACGGCCCGTAGCGCCAGGCGACGATGCCGGCCAGCACCAGGCCCGCCGTGATGAAGCGGGCCCCCGCGGAGAGGAACGGCGGCATGGTCTGGACGGCGATCCGGATGCCGAGGTACGTCGAGCCCCAGACGACGTACACCACGCCGAGGGCGGACCAGACGGCTCCGCTGGTGCCGCGCCGGGAGGTGCCGGGGTCCGCCTTCGCCGGCTCGGCCGGTATCGAGGTGCTCATGACCGGATCCTATGATCGGTGCCCACTGCACGCTTCCCGGTTTCTCACCCCTTGATCAAGGCGTTCAGCTCCCCGTACGGGAGGGCCCCGGCGAGGGAGCCGTAGGTGCCGCCGCCGAGCAGTTCCTCGGTGGCGCGGCGGGCGACGGCGTACGCGGCCTCCGCCACCCCGGAGCCGAGGCTGACCCTGGCGACACCGAGGGCGCCGAGCTCGGCGACGGAGGGCGCGCCGGGGCCCACGAGGACGTTGAGCGGGGCGTCGATGCCCCGGGCGAGCTCCCCGATGACGGCGGGGTCGGTGACTCCGGGGACGAAGACGCCGCTGGCGCCGGCGGCGAGGTAGGCGGCGGCGCGGGCGAGGGTCTCGTCGAGGCGGGTCGCGCTCTCGCCGAGGCCGAAGAGGTACGTGTCCACGCGGGCGTTGATGTACAGCGGGACCCGGGCGGCGTCGGCGGCGGCGCGGGCGGCGGCCAGGCGCTCGGCGTGCTCGGCGGGGGAGCGGTTGCCGTCCTCGATGTTGACGCCGACCGCACCGGCGGCCAGTACCCCGGCGACGGTCTCCCCGACCCCGGCGGCGTCGGCGGCGAAGCCGCCCTCGATGTCGGCGGTGACGGGGACGGAGACGGCGCGGGCCACGCGGGCGATGAGGTCCAGCGCCCGGTCCCGCGCGAGGGCGTCACCGTCGGGCGCCCCGAGGGACCAGGCGACTCCGGCGCTGGTGGTGGCCACGGCGGGAGCCCCGGCGGCCTCGGTGATCCGCGCGCTGGCCACGTCCCAGGCGTTGGCCAGCGGCAGGGGGGCGGTGGGGGTGTGCAGGGCGGCGAAGGCGGCGGCCTTCTCAAGTGCGGTGATCATGCGGTCAGTTCACCAGAGCGCGGGGCGCCCGTCTGGCGGTTTTCCGACCTGTACGCGGACGCGGTCCCCGCCGCGGACGCAGCCGGGTCCCGCCCGGCTACGGCGCCAGGCCCGTCTTCGCGCCCGCGCCGCACAGGGGCAGGACCGCCGTGCGGCCCTTGAGGGGGTCCGTGGGGGCGCCGGGGCCCACGGCCGCCCAGCAGGCGGCGGCCGTCGCCTCCACGAACAGCCCGCGCGCGGCCAGGTCCCGCTGGGCATCGCGGATCCGGCTGTCGGACACCGTCAGGATCGTGCCGCCGGACTTGCGGACCGCTGCCAGGATCTGGCGCGCCCGGGGCGGCGCCGGGATCGCGATGCCCTCCGCCAGGGTCGGCCGCTGCTCCACCGGCTCCGCCTCCTCCGCCCCCGCCGCGAAGGCCGCCGCCAGCGGCGACACCGCCTCCGCCTGCACCCCGACCAGCACGGGCGCCCGTACGCCCCGCCGTTCCAGCTCCGCCACCGCGAGCGCCGCGCCCAGCAGCAGCGTGCCGTTGCCGACCGGGACGACCAGCACCTCGGGCAGCCGGCCGCCGAGCGCCTCCCAGACCTCGTAGACGTAGGTCTTCGTCCCGTGCAGGAAGTACGGGTTGAAGACATGGCTGGCGTAGAAGACGCCCGGCGCGTCCGCCGCCGCCCGGGCGGCCTCCGCCGCGGCCTCGCGGCCGCCCGGCACGAGCCGTACCGCCGCCCCGTGCGCCCGCATCTGCCCGGTCTTCTTCTCCGAGGTGTCCGCGGGCACGAAGACTTCGCACCGCAGTCCGGCCCGCGCGCAGTACGCCGCCACGGAGGTCCCCGCGTTCCCGCTGCTGTCCGCGACCACCCGCTCCGGGCCCAGCCGCCGGGCCAGCTCGGCGAGCATCACCGCGCCCCGGTCCTTGAAGGACAGCGTCGGCATCAGGAAGTCGAGCTTGGCGTGAACGCGCTCCCCGAGCGGCAGCAGCGGGGTGTGGCCCTCGGACAGGGTGACCGAGAACGCCCCCGGCAGCGGCAGTGCGGGCGCGTACCGCCACAGCGAGTGCGGTCCGGCGGCCGGCTCCAGCGCGATGGCCGGATCGGGTGTGAAGTCCAGGTCCCACGGGCCGCCGCAGACGGGGCAGCACCACGGTGCGGTCCGGACATCCGCGCGCGTGCCGTCCTCGGGGCAGAGGTAACCAGGAAGTGCGTGCGACATGTGCGGAGCGCCTTTGCTCGTTCATGGCTGTCGTATGGCACGGATGTTACGCGTTCGTGGGGCCCTTGTGGGATGGCGCACGGGTGGGCCAACCTTTTTGAGAACGCGGCGGGTTGGGCCCAAGAAATTGTCATGAGCACGTCTTTCCGTGGTTTCGTGCGCCTCCCGCCGGCCCACGCACCCCCCACGCAGCGCACCGCCTATGAGGAGGACCCCTCACATGTCCGTGATGCGTCACACCCGCCGGAAGACCGCCGGCATCGCGACCGCCGTCGTGGCCCTCGCGCTCGGCGCGGCCGCCGCGCTGCCCGCCCCGGCCGCGTCCGCCGCCGGCGGCCCCCAGGGCGTCATCGAGAACGCCGGCGCCGCCGGGGCCGTCCCCGGCAGCTACATCGTCACCCTGAAGGACTCCGCCGCCCGTTCCACCGCCGACAGCGGCAAGGCCGTCGCCCACCGGTACGGCGCGAGGATCGACCGCACCTACAGCGCCGCCCTCAACGGCTACTCCGTCGAGGTCTCCGAGGCGCAGGCGAAGAGGCTCGCCGCCGACCCGGCGGTCGCCTCGGTGGTGCAGAACCGCACCTTCACCGTCGACGGCACCCAGCCCGGCCCGCCGTCCTGGGGCCTGGACCGGATCGACCAGCGGGCACTCCCCCTCGACCAGGGCTACACCTACCCGGACAAGGCGGGCGAGGGCGTCACCGCGTACATCATCGACACCGGAGTGCGGATCACCCACCAGGACCTGGCCGGCCGCGCCTCCTACGGCTACGACGCCATCGACAACGACAACACCGCCCAGGACGGCCACGGCCACGGCACCCACGTGGCCGGCACCGTGGCGGGCAGCAGCTACGGCGTCGCCAAGAAGGCGAAGATCGTCGGCGTCCGCGTGCTCGACAACAACGGCTCCGGTACGACCGCCCAGGTGGTCGCGGGCATCGACTGGGTGACCCGCAACGCCGTCAAGCCCGCCGTGGCCAACATGTCGCTGGGCGGCGGGGCCGACTCCGCGCTCGACACCGCCGTACGCAACTCCATCGCGTCCGGCATCACCTACGGGGTCGCGGCAGGCAACGAGTCCACCGACGCCTCCACCAAGTCCCCGGCGCGCGTGGCCGAGGCCATCACCGTCGGCGCCACGACCAGCACGGACGCCAAGGCGAGCTACTCCAACTACGGGTCCGTCCTGGACCTCTTCGCACCGGGCTCCTCCATCACCTCCTCGTGGGGCACGGGCGACACCGCGACGAACACCATCTCGGGGACGTCGATGGCCACCCCGCACGTCGTCGGCGCGGCCGCCCTCTACCTCTCGCAGAACCCCTCGGCCACCCCGGCGCAGGTCCGTGACGGCCTGGTCGCGGCCGCCACTCCGAACGTGGTGACGGGCCCGGGCACCGGCTCGCCCAACCGCCTGCTGAACACCGGCGCGGGCACCACCCCGCCGAGCGGCCCGCGCTTCGAGAACACCGCCGACTACGCGGTGGCCGACAACGCCACGGTCGAGTCCCCGATCACCGTCAGCGGGGTCTCCGGCAACGCCCCGGCGACGCTGGGCGTGTCGGTGGACATCAAGCACACCTACATCGGTGACCTGAAGGTGGACCTGGTCGCCCCCGACGGCACCCTCTACAACCTGCACAACCGCACCGGCGGGAGCGCGGACGACATCGTCAGGACCGTCACGGTCAACGCCTCGTCCGAGGTCGCCAACGGGGTCTGGAAGCTGCGCGTGAACGACAACGCGGCCGCCGACACCGGCAAGATCGACTCCTGGGCGCTGCAGTTCTGACCTGCCCGGAGGGATGACGCGCGGTCCCGGGGCGGGCCGCGCGGTGAAGGCGGGGGCGACCGGTGGACCGGCCGCCCCCGCTGCGTACTATTCGGGCAGCCGTTCGCGGCAGGCCCGGCGCGGCCGTTCCTCCGCGCGGCCGACCCCGCGCAGCCGTATCCGAGCCCCCGTGATGGAGCACCCCACCCGGTGAGCACCCCGCCCCCGCAGCCGCCCCGTCCTGCCGGTCCCGGCCCCGCCTGGCCGCCGCCGGCGCCGCCGCGGCCGGGCTGGGGGGTGCCGCCGGGGCCGCCCGCGCCGCCGGCGCTGAACGGTTTCGCCCTCGCCTCCCTGCTGGTCGGGCTGCTCTGCCTCCCGCCGCTCGGCGTCGTCTTCGCCCTGGTCGCGCTGGCGCAGATCCGGCGCCGGGGCGAACGGGGCAGGGCGCTGGCGTTCACCGGTCTGGCGGTCTCCCTGGCCACGACGGCGGTGCTGCTCTACGGGGTGGCCGGTCTCGCGGGGCCGGTCCTGGAGCACCTGGCCTCGCGGCGGGAGCCGGAGCCGGTCGAGGGCCAGCTGACGGACATGGACCGGCTGCGGGAGGGCGACTGCTTCAACGTCCCCGGCGGCGACCTCCTCGACGAGACGCCCTTCACCTACCGGACCGACTGCGCGCAGACGCACGACGCCGAGGTGACCTCCGCCTCGACGCTCGCCCCCGGAGCCTTCCCGGGCGCCGCCACGCTCAAGGACACGGCCACGGAGGCGTGCTGGAAGGCGCAGGACGCGTACGCGATGGACAGCTGGGCCCTGCCCGACTACGCGGAGATGTACTACTTCGCCCCCACGCGCGAAGCGTGGCGGGCGGGCGACCGGCGGCTGATCTGCGTGATCGGCACGGCGGGGCACGAGCACCAGGGGAGCCTGCGCAAGGACGCGGGGATGCTGACGCCGGAACAGGTCTCCCTGCTGACCGCCCTCAACGCGGCCGACGGGGCGCTGGGGCGGCCGCCCGAGGGGGACCTCGCCGGGGCGCTGCCGCAGTACCGGGCGTGGGCGCGCGAGGTCGACGAGGCGCTGGCCGCGGAGGAGGCCGTACTGGGGCGGGCCGTCGCCGCTCACCCGCAGGCGCAGGCCCGGCTGAGGGAGCTGGCGGCGGCGCGGGCGCAGTGGCAGCGGGCGTCGCGGGCGGCCCGGCCGGCCGAGTTCGCGCAGGCGCGGGTCGCGGCGGAGCGGGCGCTGACGACCGGCTCGGAGAAGGTCCTGCGGGGGGCGTACGGGCTGTCGACGCGGGTTCCCGAGTGGCTGGAGGACAACCCGGAGGGGGCGGGGCGGGGGCCCTCGGCCGACTCGGCGTGAGGCCGGCGAGGGCGGGGAAGAGGGCCCTGAGGGTAACGCCGGGTAAGGGGTTTGAGTGACCAGGCTTCATCACATCGGGTGAAACCCTGGCCCGCGCTTGCACAGCTGAACAGCGGGTTGCCAGGCTGTAGCTGTCTGTCAACCTGATGGGAGTGGCCCGTGACTTTCGGTGAGCAGCCGGCCTATCTTCGCGTGGCCGGTGATCTGCGACGGAAGATCGTCGATGGGTCCCTGCCCCCGCACACCCGGCTCCCTTCCCAGGCCCGCATCCGCGAGGAGTACGGGGTCTCCGACACCGTCGCCCTGGAGGCGCGCAAGGTCCTCATGGCGGAGGGTCTGGTCGAGGGCCGGTCCGGGTCCGGTACGTACGTGCGCGAGCAGCCGGTCCCGCGCCGGGTCGCGCGCTCCGGCTACCGCACGGGCGGGGCCTCGACGCCGTTCCGGCAGGAGCAGGCGGAGTCCGGCGCGCAGGGGACGTGGGAGTCCAGCAGCGAGCAGACGGAGGCGCCGGCGGACATCGCGCAGCGCCTGGGCATCGCACCGGGGGACCGGGTCATGCGCACCCGGTACGTCTTCCGTGACGCGGGCGAGGCGATGATGCTGTCCACCTCCTGGGAGCCGCTGTCCGTGACCGGCCGGACCCCGGTGATGCTGCCGGAGGAGGGCCCGCTGGGCGGCTCCGGGGTGGTCGACCGCATGGCGGCCATCGACGTGGTCGTGGACAACGTGGTCGAGGAGGTCGGAGCGCGGCCGGGCCTGGCGGAGGAGAACATGACGCTCGGCGGGGTGCCCGGGCACGTGGTGCTGGTGGTGTCGCGGACCTACTACGCCTCGGGGCGGCCCGTGGAGACGGCTGACGTGGTCGTCCCGGCGGACCGCTACCGGCTCTCCTACCACCTGCCCGTCCGCCGCTAGGCCGTCTCTGCCGGTAGCTCGCCGAGCGCCGCCGGGGTCGCTTTCGCGCCCCGGCGGCGCTTTCGCACGCCTGGCCGGATGCGTACGCCCCCCAGGTATCTCTTCGTGAAAACCCGTATCCGCTCAGTGAAGGTCGGGCGTAAGCTCGGGCATATGCGCAATGCGGTTTCCTGGGCAGGAACATCGGCGGAGGGTGGAGCGCGATGAACGACAGCGGTGCCCTGCTTCCATGGCTGGTCATACGTCAGGACGACAACGGCAACCGCTACCGGGTGGGCCGGTACGCCACCCGGGCCGAGGCCCAGAAGGTCGTCGACGTCTTCGAGGACCGGGGGCACAAGCAGCTCTACTGGGTCGAGCGGCTCGGCCAGGCGGACAGCAGCCCGGCCGCCACGACGCGGAACTGAAGGCCCGCCAGGGCCTGGCATAGGCTCCGTCCATGACGGTACGCGTGGTCGTGGGCGGAGCCCTCTGTCGTGACGGGCGCCTGCTGGCCGCCCGCCGCAGCGCGCCCCCGGAGCTCGCCGGCCGCTGGGAGCTCCCCGGCGGCAAGGCGGAGCCGGGCGAGACGGTGCCCGAGGCACTGGTGCGCGAGCTGCGCGAGGAACTCGGCGTCGAGACGGAGGCGCTGGAGCGGATCCCGGGGGAGTGGCCGCTGAAGCCCGGCCTCGTGCTGCACGTGTGGACCGCCCGGCTGCTCTCCGGCGAGCCCGCCCCGCTGGAGGACCACGACGAGCTGCGCTGGCTGGCCCCGCACGAGCTGGACTCCGTCGACTGGCTCGACCAGGACCGGCCGTTCGTCGCCGAGGCCGGCCGCAGACTCGGCGCCGGTCGCGACGGGCTCGCCGCTCCCGGCGGCGCCGGTGGCCCCGGCGAGCCCGGTGCGCACGGCGGCCGGGGAGCGGACGGGGCGCACCGGGGCGCATGACGCTCGCGTTCTAGTCCGTCTGCGCCACAGTGCGCCGTTGGGTGGCGGATCGGGTGGTACGGCGCCCCAAATATCGGGTATGTCGCTATTAGTCCCTATCTCGTCCCCCATTCGTCCCCGACGAACCTGACTGGGGTCGCTGGTGGCCCGGGAAGTGATCGGCGTGATCGACACAGACGGTGAGTGTGCCGAGTGGGCCTTCCCCGCCGAGCCCGGTGCCGTCCGCACCGCCCGCCACGCCGTGCGCGGCGCCCTCCGTTCCTGGGGCCTGGACGCCGTCGGAGATGTGACCGTCCTGCTGGTCAGTGAGCTTGTCACCAACTCCCTGCGCTACGCCTCCGGCCCGATCGGGGTCCGGCTGGAGCGGCGCGCTCCCGCCGAGGAGGGGCTCGCGGGCGGCCCCGCGCTGCTCGTGGAGGTCTCTGATCCGCTTCCGGATCCGCCCCGCGAACGGGTCGCCGACGCCGAGGACGAGGGCGGACGCGGACTGCACCTCGTCGCCGTCTCCGCGCGGCGCTGGGGCACCCGGCACGGAAAGTCGGGGAAGACGGTGTGGTTCGAGTTGGCTCTTCCTGGTGAGTAACAAGGAGAAGGGCGAGAAGGGCGGCAGGGGTCTCCCGGAGCGCGTCAGGGATGACCGCCGGACGTGGCCGGAAAACAACGGGACCCTTTTGTGATCGTGAACGCCGTGCCGTACCGGGCCGTGGTGCTGAATACTTCGGTCATGGCCGGTCCGGTTGCGGTGAGCTGGAGGGGACGGTCGCGTGAGCGAGATACCTGCGCAGGCACATCAGACCCGTGTGCCCGGGGAGTCGTGGCACGACTCCTTGTGGCACAGCAGTCCGCCTGGCTCGATATATGACTACATAAAGGTCGCATCGTTCTCGATCGGCCCTGACGGGCTCATCGACCAGTGGAGCCTGCGCGCCGAGGAGCTGTTCGGACTTCCCGCAGCCCAGGCGGTGGGACGGGATCCGGTCGAGGCGTTCATGCCGCCCGAGCTGCGCGACGGCGGCCGCCGCAAGGTCGCCGAGATCCTCGACGGCAAGGAGTGGACGGGCCTGGTCCCCTTCCGCATCCCGGGCGGGAACGGCGCCCACGGCGTGGCCGAGATCTACGTGATGCCGACCCAGACCGGTACCGGAGCGCGGGCCGCGCTCTGCGTCGTGGTCGATGTCCGCGCCCTGCGCCGCATCGAGTCCGACCTCGCCGCGTCGCAGGCCATATTCGGCCAATCTCCCTTCGGCTTCCTGCTCTTCGGCACCGACCTCACCGTGCGGCGCGCCAACCGCCGCTTCGCCACCGTGTTCGGAGGCGCCGTGGAGGAACACCGGGGCCGCACCGTCCACGACTACCTGCCCGCGCACGAGGCCGACCGGATGACGGCCGCCCTGCGCCGGGTACTGGACACCGGGCAGTCCGTCACCGACTTCAGGATCACCGGCTCGGCCCCCGGCAGCCGCGAGAACCGGCACTGGTCCATCAACCTCTACCGGGTCCACGACGGGACCGGCCGCCCGATCGGCATCGCCGGCCTCGGCACCGACGTCACCCGCCGCCACCTCGCCGCCCGCGAGGCCGCCGGCGTCCGCCGCAACCTGGCCCTCCTCAACGAGGCCGGCCACCGCATCGGCAACTCCCTCGACCTGGAGACCACCGCCCGCGAACTCCTCGACGTCACCGTCCCCGGCTTCTGCGACCTGGCCGCCGTCGACCTCTACGAGGGGCTCCTGCTCGGCGACGACGACCGCCCCGCCCGCCCCCAGGGCCCCGGACTGCCCTCCCTGCCCGGGCAGGGCGCCCGCCGCGCCCCCTCGGCGCCGCTGCGGCGCGTGGCCTTCGCCTCCGCCGTCTCCGACGCCCCGCTGTCGGGGCCGGGCGCGCCGGCCGCCGTCGGGGAGACCCACCGCTACCCCGCCGCCTCCCCGGGGGCCGTCGCCCTGCGCACCGCGCGGACCCGGCTGATCGAGGGCGGGGGATCGGACGACCGCGTCCAGTCGACCCTGATCGTGCCGATGGTCGCCCATGACACGGTCGTCGGCCTCGCCCAGTTCTCCCGTACCAAGGGCAGCGAGCCCTTCGGCGAACGGGACCGGGCCGTCGCCGTCGAACTGGCCGCCCGCGCCGCCGTCTGCATCGACAACGCACGCCTCTACCGGCGCGAGCACGAACGGGCGCTGATCCTCCAGCGCAGCCTGCTGCCCCCCGGCGACCCCGAGGCGGCCGGCCTGGACATCGCCTGCCGCTACCTGCCCGGCAACGCCGCGACCGAGGTCGGCGGCGACTGGTTCGACGTCATCGAACTGCCCGGACACCGCACCGCCCTCGTCGTCGGCGACGTCATGGGCCGCGGGCTGCGCGCCGCCGTCGCCATGGGCGAACTGCGGACCGCCGTACGCACCCTCGCGCTGCTGGACCTGGAACCGGCCGAGGTGCTCACCGCCCTCGACGAGGTCGCCCGCGGCCTCGGCGCCCCCGGCGGCGCCCAGCAGGCGTCCCGCTCGGCCCTGCACTCCCGCGACGCCGACCGCTCCGAGGTCTACCTCGCCACCTGCGTCTACGCCGTCTACGACCCGGTGACCCGGCGCTGCACCATCGCCAACGCCGGCCACATGCCGCCCGTCCTGGTCGAACCCGCCGAGGAGGGCAACGCCCCGCGCCCCGGCCTGCTGCTGGAGATCCCGACCGGCATGCCGCTCGGGGTGGGCGGCGAACCCTTCGAGGAGGTCGAGGTCGAACTCCCCGAAGGAGCGCTGCTCGCCCTCTACACCGACGGGCTCGTGGAATCCCGCGACCACCCCCTGGAGGAGGGGCTGCGCGGACTGCGCGGCGCGGTCGCCGACCCGTCCCGCCCGCTGGAGGAGGTCTGCGACCACGTCCTGGACACCCTCCACACCCGCCACGGGGAGGACGACATCGCCCTGCTGATGGCCCGCGTCCAGGGCCTGCCGGTGGACGCCGTCGGCGACTGGCAGCTGCCCCGCGAGGCCCGCTCGGTGGGCCGCGCCCGCGAACTGGCCCGGACCAAGCTGCCCGCCTGGGGCCTGGAGGGCCTGCTCGACACCACCGAACTGCTGGTCAGCGAACTCGTCACCAACGCCCTGCGGTACGGGGAGGGCGAGATCCGGCTCCGGCTGCTGCTCGACCGGACGCTGGTCTGCGAGGTCTGGGACGCCAACCTCGCCCAGCCCCGCCGCCGCCGCGCCCGCGACACCGACGAGGGCGGCCGGGGCCTGCAACTGGTCGGCCTCCTGGCGGCCGGCTGGGGCACGCGCCGCACGCACCGCGGCAAGACGGTCTGGTTCGAACTCCCCCTCCCCATCCCCGGCGGAGCGGTGGGCGAGAGCTCGACGGAACTCTCGGCGGAGCAGCTGCTCAGCATGTACGGGTGAGGGGCGGCCCCGCCCTGGACTCCGCCCATCGCGAAGCCCCCTGACACCACGTCATCCGACGGTGGTGCAGGGGGCGGGATCCCTCGCGGACCGGACTACCGGGGGTCGGAGGGCGAGCGGCGGCGGATCTTGCTGCCCAGCCAGACCAGGGGGTCGTACTTGCGGTCCACGGCCCGTTCCTTCAGCGGGATCAGGGCGTTGTCGGTGATCCTGATGCCCTCGGGGCAGACCTCCGTGCAGCACTTGGTGATGTTGCAGTAGCCCAGCCCGTGCTCCTCCTGGGCCGTGCGCTTGCGGTCCAGGCCCGCCTCCTCGGCCGCGTCCAGGGGGTGCATGTCCAGCTCGGCGATCCGCATCAGGAAGCGCGGTCCGGCGAAGACGGTCTTGTTCTCCTCGTGGTCGCGCACCACGTGGCAGGTGTCCTGGCACAGGAAGCACTCGATGCACTTGCGGAACTCCTGCGAGCGTTCCACGTCCACCTGCCGCATCCGGTACTCGCCCGGCGCCAGCCCGGCGGGCGGGACGAACGACGGGACCGTGCGCGCCTTCTCGTAGTTGAAGGACACGTCCGTCACCAGGTCCCGCACCACAGGGAAGGCCCGCAGCGGGGTGATCGTGACCGTCTCGGAGCGGTCGAAGACCGACATCCGGGTCATGCACATCAGCCGCGGCCGCCCGTTGATCTCCGCGCTGCACGAGCCGCACTTGCCCGCCTTGCAGTTCCAGCGCACCGCCAGGTCGGGGGCCTGCGTCGCCTGGAGCCGGTGGACGATGTCCAGCACCACCTCCCCGTCGTGCACCTCGACGGTGAAGTCCCGCAGGTCACCGCCGTCCGCGTCGCCCCGCCAGACCCGGAAGCGGGCGTCGTAGGTGGTCATCCGTGCAGCTCCTCTTCGGCGAGGTACTTCGCCAGCTCGTCCTTCTCGAACAGCGCGAGCAGGTCGGGGCGGATGGGTTCGGTCCGCACCCGTTCGAGGGCGATCCGGCCGGCGGCCGGATCGGCCGGGGCCGGGTCCACGGGGCGGCACAGCAGGTTCACCGGCCGCCACTGCCGCTCCATCGACGGGCAGTCCTCGCGGGTGTGCCCGCCCCGGCTCTCGGTGCGCTCCAGGGCCGCGCGGGCCACGCACTCGCTGACCAGCAGCATGTTCCGCAGGTCCAGCGCCAGGTGCCAGCCCGGGTTGAACTGCCGGTGCCCCTCGACGCCGGCGCGCGCGGCCCGTACGCGCAGGGCGGACAGCCGCTCCAGGGCCTCGGCCATCTCGGCCTCGCGGCGGATGATGCCGACCAGGTCGTTCATGGTCGTCTGGAGCTCCTGGTGGAGCGTGTACGGGTTCTCCGCGCCCGCGTCGGCCCGGAAGGGGGCCAGCGCCTCGGCGGCGGCCGCGTCGATCTGCTCCTGGGAGACGGCGGGCGGAGTGCCGGCGAGGCCCTGTGCGTACAGTGCCGCGTGCAGCCCGGCCCGGCGGCCGAAGACCAGCAGGTCGGAGAGGGAGTTCCCGCCGAGCCGGTTCGAGCCGTGCATCCCGCCCGCGACCTCACCGGCCGCGAACAGCCCCGGCACCCCGGCCGTGGCGGCGGTGTCGGAGTCGACCGCGATCCCGCCCATCACGTAGTGGCAGGTCGGCCCGACCTCCATCGGCTCGGCGGTGATGTCCACGTCCGCCAGCTCCTTGAACTGGTGGTACATCGACGGCAGCCGGCGCCTGATCTTCTCGGCGGGCATCCGGGTGGACACGTCCAGGAACACCCCGCCGTGCGGGGAGCCGCGGCCGGCCTTCACCTCGGAGTTGATGGCCCGGGCCACCTCGTCGCGGGGCAGCAGCTCGGGCGGGCGCCGGTTGTGGTCGGGGTCCTCGTACCAGCGGTCGCCCTCCTCCTCCGTCTCGGCGTACTTCTCCTTGAAGACGTCCGGGACGTAGTCGAACATGAACCGCTCGCCCTCGCTGTTGCGCAGCACCCCGCCGTCGCCGCGGACCGATTCCGTGACGAGGATGCCCTTCACGGACGGGGGCCAGACCATGCCCGTGGGGTGGAACTGCACGAACTCCATGTTGAGCAGGGGCGCCCCGGCGAGCAGGGCCAGCGCGTGGCCGTCGCCGGTGTACTCCCAGGAGTTGGAGGTGGTCTTGAAGGACTTGCCGATGCCGCCCGTGGCCAGCACCACCGCCGGGGCCTCCAGCACGAAGAAGCGACCGCTCTCGCGCTCGTAGCAGAAGGCCCCCGAGACCCTCTGCCCGTCCTTCAAGACCCGGGTGACCGTGCACTCCTGGAACACCTTGAGCCGGGCCTCGTGGTCCCCGTACTCCCGGAAGTCCTCCTGCTGGAGCTGGACGATCTTCTGCTGGAGGGTGCGGATCAGCTCCAGCCCGGTCCGGTCGCCGACGTGCGCGAGGCGCGGGTACTCGTGGCCGCCGAAGTTGCGCTGAGAGATCCTCCCGTCGGGCGTCCGGTCGAAGAGCGCGCCCCAGGTCTCCAGCTCCCACACCCGGTCCGGGGCCTCCTTGGCGTGCAGCTCGGCCATCCGCCACTGGTTGAGGAACTTCCCGCCGCGCATGGTGTCGCGGAAGTGGACCTGCCAGTTGTCGTGCGGGTTGGCGTTGCCCATGGAGGCGGCGATCCCGCCCTCGGCCATGACGGTGTGCGCCTTGCCGAAGAGGGACTTGCAGATCACCGCCGTACGGGCGCCCCGCTCCCGGGCCTCGATCGCGGCCCGCAGCCCGGCGCCGCCCGCGCCGACCACGACCACGTCCCACTGCTGCCGGTCGACTTGGGTCATCTCAGAAGAACCTCGGGTCCGTGAAGGTGCCGGTGGCCAGCAGGTAGACGTAGAAGTCGCACAGGGCCACGCTGATCAGGGAGGCCCAGGCGAGCTGCATGTGGCGGGCGTTGAGCCGGCTCGTCCAGCTCCACAGCCGGTAGCGCACCGGGTGCCGGGAGAAGTGCCGCAGGCGGCCGCCCATGATGTGCCGGCAGGAGTGGCAGGAGAGCGTGTAGGCCCAGATCAGCACGATGTTGACCAGGAACAGCAGGGTCCCCAGCCCCATGTGCCCCCACGCGTAGTGCCCGTCGCGGAAGGTCAGCACGGTGTCGTACGTGAGGATCCCGGCTACGGGCACGGCCGCGTAGAAGAAGTACCGGTGCGCGTTCTGCAGGACGAGCGGGAAGCGGGTCTCGCCCGTGTACCCGGCGTGCGGTTCGGCGACCGCGCAGGCGGGCGGCGAGGCCCAGAAGCCCCGGTAGTACGCCTTGCGGTAGTAGTAGCAGGTCAGCCGGAAACCGAGCGGGAAGACCAGGATCAGCAGGGCGGGGGACAGGCCCCACCAGCTGCCGAAGAGGTCCAGGTTGGGGCCGCCGCGCATCGTCGCGCAGTTCTGCGCCAGGCAGGGCGAGTAGAACGGCGAGACGTAGGGGGCCGCGTAGTAGTCGGCGTTGGCGAAGGCCCGCCAGGTCGAGTAGACGACGAAGGCGAGCAGCCCGGCCGCGGTGCCGGCGGGGGCCAGCCACCACCGGTCGGTCCGCAGGTGCCGGGCCGCGATCGCCGCCCGGGCGGGGGAGTGGACCCCGCCGGGCCGTTGCGGGGGTGGTTGCGTGCCTGTGGCCAAGGAGAACTCCGGGTGGAGTGCGGGGAGGGGTGGCCCAGGAGGCCCGGCCGCTCGTGCGGCCGGGCCCGATGGGGTGGGTGCGGACGGCGTCCGGTGGCGGGCGTCAGGGGGCGCGGCGGTCGCGTACGCCGAGGCCCTCGTCGTCGGTGTCCGTCCACTTGGACCGGTCGTACGGGGTGTCCGGGACGCTGACCATGCCGGTGGGGCCGGTCGCTGCGGGGGCGGCGCCCGGCGACTGCCGGGCGACGTCCTGCTCCAGCCGTTCCACGGAGCGGACCAGCTCGTTCAGGTTGCGTCGTACGGCGGTCAGATCGTCTTGCAGGGACATGACGTGACCTCACTTCCGCGGGGGTGCGGTGGCAACGCTCACGGGCGCCTGCGAGTGTCCCGCCTCCCGTCCCCGGTTGTGAAGGGACGCGCAGCGATTCCGGGCGCGCAGGCTCAAACCGTGCGCCCCTCCCTGCCCCCATTTTCATCCCTCGAACGAGGGAACGCCTGTCCGGGCCGCAACCGGGATTGGTCCGCACGGGTGGGGTTCGCGGCGTGGCGCGGGTCCGCTCCGGAGGAGGTGGCGGGCCGTCTATTTCAGTGGGTTCCGGCAGCAGTGTGATCAGCTCCATATACCGCCGAACGTGATCAAGCCCCCTCTCTTTCACGGCTCCACGCCCCGCCCCGGAGGTACCACCCATGACCCAGAGAACGCGCAGGTCCTTGGCGCTCCTCACCTCGGGAGTCCTTGCGCTGCCGCTCCTCGCGGGCTGCGGGGCGGGTGAGGACGACGGGGGGCCGGCCGCCGCCGGACCGGACATCGCGCTGACGGCCCGCGACCAGGTCGCCGACGGCGGGGTCCTGCGCTGGGCGGTGGACTCCGTGCCGGAGACCCTCAACAGCTTCCAGGCCGACGCGGACGCCACCACCAGCCGGATCACCGGGGCGGTCCTGCCCCAGCTGTTCACGCTGGACGCCAAGGGGCGGCCGGTGGCCAATCCCGACTACCTGGAGAAGGCCGAGGTCGTCGCGCGCGAGCCGAAGCAGGTCGTGCTGTACAAGCTGAACCAGAAGGCGGTGTGGAGCGACGGGCGGGAGATCGGCGCCCCCGACTTCGTGGCGCAGTGGCGGGCCCTGAACGGCAAGGACTCGGCGTACTGGACGGCGCGCAACGCCGGTTACGAGCGGATCGAGAAGATCGAGCGCGGCAAGAACGACCTGGAGGTCAAGGTCACCTTCCTGCGCCCCTACGCGGACTGGCGCTCCCTGTTCAGCCCGCTCTACCCCAAGCAGGTCATGGGCACCCCGGAGGCGTTCAACGAGGGGGCCCGCGGCGCCCTCAAGGCCACCGCCGGACCCTTCAACCTCGGGGCCGTCGACAAGAAGACCGGCACCGCTGCCCTGACCCGCAACCCCCGCTGGTGGGGCCGGCCCGCCAAGCTGGACACGCTGGTCCTGACGGCGGTCCCCCGCGCCGGCCGCCCGGCCGCGCTGGCCGAGGGCAAGGTGGACCTGGCGGAGATCGACCGCGCGGGCGCCGACCGGATCGCCCTCGCCCACCGCGACGCCGGCCACGTGGACGGCAGCCACGGCCCGGGTGCCTCCCTCACCCCGGCGCAGGCCACCCTCTCCTGGGCGCTGGCCCACGGCGCCGACGAGACCAAGGCCAGGGAGGAGCAGGAGAACCGGCAGAAGAACGCCGAGGCGGCGAAGAAGTACGCCGACGAGCAGGGGGCCCTGCGCGGCTTCGAGGTCCGCAGGTCGCTGGAGCCCTCGTACACCCAGCTGGCCATGAACGGGGCCTCCGGCCCGCTGTCCGACGAGCGGGTCCGCCGGGCGATCGCCCGGGCCCTGGACCGCAAGGAGCTCGCGGAGATCGTCCTCAAGCCGCTCGGCCTGCCGGCCAAGCCCGTCGGCAGCCACCTGGCACTGGCCGGGCAGCAGGCGTACGCCGACAACAGCGACGCCCTCGGCGGCCAGGACACCCACGCGGCCCAGGCCCTCCTCGCGGACGCGGGCTGGCGCAAGGGCGGCAAGCTCACCGAGCCGGCCGCGAAGGCGGGCCCGGAGGGCGAGGGCGCGACGGACGACTCCAAGACCCCGAAGGGCGCCAAGCCCGGACCGGGCGACGGCACCGGCGACGACGGCCTGTACATCGTGGGCCAGGACGACGGCCGCAACGGCGCCGCGCGCAAGGACCGCCCCGACCGCCAGAGCCGGGCGCAGGGACGCGCGCCCCTCGTCGCGGGCCCGCGGGCGTTCCCCGAGGGCCCGGCAGCCTTCGCGGGGGAGCCCGCCCTGGGCGCCCCCGGTGAGCGGCCCGCCGCGGCGCTGGCCCCCGCCTCCCTGGCCGCGCAGCAGGAGGAGGCGCTGCGGGCCCAGGCGGGCGCCGTCGAGGACGGCAAGCGCGCGGCCGCCGCGGCCGCCCAGGAGAAGGCGGAGGCCGAGGGCGACGAGGAGGACGCGAAGGAGCCCGCCAGGGCCACCCCGGCCCCGGCCCCCGCCAAGCAGACCACCCCGCGCACCTCGGGCGCCATGCTCGCCAAGGACGGCAAGCAGCTCACCCTGCGCTTCGTCCTTCCGGCCGGCCCCGGCTCGGAGGCGCTGCGCGCGGTGGGCGAGCGGATCTCCCGCACGCTGGAGAAGATCGGCATCAGCACCCAGACGACCAAGGTCCCGGACGAGAGCTTCTTCAAGGACCACATCGCCTCCGGCCAGTACGACCTGGCCCTGTACTCCTGGCCCACCACGGCCTTCCCGGCCACCGACGCCCGGCCCATCTTCGCCAAGCCGGAGCCGGCCGCCGACGGCTCGCTGCTCGTCGAGCAGAACTACACCCGGGTCGGCACCGACCACATCGACCAGCTCTTCGACCAGGCGGCCGGCGAGCTGGACGAGGCCAAGGCGCGCGAGCTGATGCGCAAGGCGGACGCCCGGATCTGGGCGGCGGCCGGCTCCATCCCGCTCTACCAGCGCCCCGAGCTGGTCGCCGCCAAGGCGGGCCTGGCCAACGCCGGAGCCTTCGGCCTCGGGGCGCCCCGCTTCCAGGACATCGGCTGGAAGAAGCCGACCGCCGCCAAGGACGCCAAGAAGAACGAGAAGAACTAGGAGAACCAGCCGGTGGCCGGAAGACGCCGGGGCGAAGAAGTGGTGAAAAAACGGGGCCTGCCGGGTTGACCCGCGGGTAGCAAGCTCAGAAGTGACTCAAGTTCCTTGCCCGCCGGATCCCCGGCGGGCAAGGTCGTGCGTACCCATTGACCCGCAGGAACACAGGCCGCGACCCCGGCCGGGGACCCCCACCCACACCCCGGCCTTCCTCAGTCGTCCGGCCTCTTGACAGACCCCCCGGCAGGCAGTTCCCGCCGATCGACGTACGATGGGGTAAGGCCGTGGCAGGTTTCCGCCCGGCTCAAGGCTCGCGTGCCGGACCGTACGCGCCGCCATCCACGATCCCGGGAGAAGCGCCGAAGTGCCCACGCGCCACGACATCCGTAACGTCGCCATCGTCGCCCACGTCGACCATGGCAAGACGACCATCGTCGATGCCATGCTCAAGCAGGCCGGTGCCTTCGCCGCCCACCAGCACCTCGACGACCGCATGATGGACTCGAACGACCTGGAGCGTGAGAAGGGCATCACGATCCTCGCCAAGAACACGGCGGTGAAGTACCACCCCAAGGACGGCGGGGCGCCCATCACGATCAACATCATCGACACCCCCGGCCACGCCGACTTCGGTGGCGAGGTCGAGCGCGGCCTGTCGATGGTCGACGCCGTCGTCCTGCTGGTGGACGCGTCCGAGGGTCCGCTGCCGCAGACCCGCTTCGTGCTCCGCAAGGCCCTCCAGGCCCGGATGCCCGTCATCCTCTGCATCAACAAGACCGACCGCCCCGACTCCCGGATCGACGAGGTCGTCAACGAGACGTACGACCTGTTCCTGGACCTCGACGCGGACGAGGACCAGATCGAGTTCCCGATCGTCTACGCCTGCGGCCGTGACGGCATCGCCTCGCTGACCAAGCCGGAGGACGGCACCGTCCCCGCCGACAGCGACAGCCTGGAGCCGTTCTTCTCCACCATCCTGGCGCACGTCCCGGCCCCGACGTACGAGGAGGACGCGCCGCTCCAGGCCCACGTCACCAACCTCGACGCCGACAACTTCCTCGGCCGTATCGCGCTGCTGCGCGTCGAGCAGGGCGAGCTGCGCAAGGGCCAGACGGTCGCGTGGATCAAGCGGGACGGCACCGTCTCCAACGTCCGCATCACCGAGCTGATGATGACCGAGGCGCTCACCCGCAAGCCCGCCGAGGTCGCCGGTCCCGGCGACATCTGCGCCGTCGCCGGTATCCCCGAGATCATGATCGGCGAGACCCTGGCCGACCCGGAGAACCCGATCGCGCTGCCGCTGATCACGGTGGACGAGCCGGCCATCTCGATGGTCATCGGCACCAACACCTCCCCGCTGGTCGGCCGCGGCGGCACCGGCAAGGGCGCGGACGCCAAGGCCGCGGTCAAGGACCGCAAGGTCACCGCCCGCCAGGTCAAGGACCGCCTGGACCGCGAGCTGATCGGTAACGTCTCGCTGCGCGTCCTCGACACCGAGCGCCCGGACGCCTGGGAGGTCCAGGGCCGCGGTGAGCTCGCGCTGGCGATCCTGGTCGAGCAGATGCGCCGCGAGGGCTTCGAGCTGACCATCGGCAAGCCGCAGGTCGTCACCAAGGAGGTCGACGGCAAGACGTACGAGCCCGTCGAGCGCATGACGATCGACGTGCCCGAGGAGCACATGGGCGCCGTCACCCAGCTCATGGGCGTCCGCAAGGGCCGCATGGACAACATGTCGAACCACGGCTCCGGCTGGGTCCGCATGGAATTCGTCGTGCCCTCGCGCGGTCTGATCGGCTTCCGTACCGAGTTCCTGACGAACACCCGCGGTACGGGTATCGCCCACTCCATCCACGAGGGCCACGAGCCGTGGTTCGGCAACCTGCAGACCCGCAACAACGGTTCGCTGGTCGCCGACCGCGCCGGCGCGGTCACCGCGTTCGCGATGACCAACCTCCAGGAGCGCGGCGTCCTGTTCACCGACCCCGGCACCGAGGTGTACGAGGGCATGATCGTCGGCGAGAACTCGCGCGCCGACGACATGGACGTGAACATCACCAAGGAGAAGAAGCTCACGAACATGCGGTCGTCCTCGGCCGACTCGTTCGAGGCGATCGTCCCGCCGCGCAAGCTCTCCCTGGAGCAGTCCCTGGAGTTCTGCCGCGACGACGAGTGCGTCGAGGTGACCCCGGAGGCCGTCCGCATCCGCAAGGTCGTCCTGGACCAGAAGGAGCGCTCGCGCACCGCTTCGCGCGCCAAGTCGGCGAAGTAGCACGCGAGTAGCGGGCGAGTAGGACGCCAGCGGTACGCGAGCCGGCTCCTGGCCGAAACCCATGCGTTCGACGACGGCCCCTCCTCCCACCGGACCGGTGGGAGGAGGGGCCGTCGTCGTTTGTCAAACGGATTGTGTCGCTCATGTGTCCGCATACCGACCGTGACGCTCCGGAAGATGAACTAACCGTCCGTTTCGCACGTGTCTGTCTCCTATCCGTTTGTCCGGATTTCGGGTTTTCGCCATACGGTGATGTTGTGAAAACGAGACCACTTAAGTGTGGTTTACGGTCTGGGTGTCCCTGAGGATGGCTCCATTGAGCTCGGGTCAATGGGTCACACGCTGTGGGGAGCGGCGACTCACGAGCACACACGACGGGACCGGATTTCGCTGTCAGGGGTGTCAGCGGACCGGGCCCTCATCATCGACAGTGACTCCTGAGGAGGCTATTACCCATGCGCGGAGCAACGAGCGCCAAGTGGGTCGTGGGTGCTGTGATCGTGGCGATGGCTGCCACGGCTTGCAGCAGCGGCGACAAGAACAGCGGCAGTGGCGGTGTCAAGGGCGGTACGTTCCGCCTCGGTATCACCGAGCCCACCGCGATCGACCCGGCCAACTCCCAGGAGTCCGAGGGCGCTCTCGTCACGCACAACCTCTTCACGGGCCTCTACAGCGCCACGGTCGACGGCAAGCTGAAGCCCGAACTCGCCGAGTCGGTGCAGACCAGTGACGACGGCAAGACCTGGACCTTCAAGATCAAGCAGGGCACCAAGTTCACCAACGGTGAGCCCGTGGACGCCGAGGCGTTCGTCCGCGGCTGGACCCGCGTGGTCGCCAAGGACTCCGCCTCCGACGTGGCCTACCCGTTCGCGGGCGTCGCCGGCTACAAGGAGCTCAACGGCGGTACCGCCACCACCTTCTCCGGTGTGACGGCTCCCGACGCGGGTACCCTCAAGGTCGAGCTCTCCGAGCCCGACTTCGAGTTCGACAAGAAGACCGTGCACCAGGCGTTCAGCCCGGTCCCGAAGGCCGCCGGCGCCGCCAACAACAAGGCGTACAACGACGCGCCGATCGGCAACGGCCCCTTCAAGATGGAGGGTTCGTGGCAGCACAACAAGTCCATCACCCTCGTCCGTAACGACGACTACGGCCTGGAGAAGGCGAAGCTCGGCAAGGTCGAGATGTCGATCCTGAACGCCGCCAACGGCTCCACGCTGGAGTACCAGGGCTTCCAGTCGGGCCAGTTCGACTGGGCCCGTATGCCCACGCCGCAGCTGCCGGTCGCCAAGACCAAGTACGCGCCGAAGAAGCAGTGGATCGAGGCCGACACCAGCGGCATCAACTACCTGGTCGCCTTCAACCAGGTCGCGCCGCTGAACAACCCCGACGCGCGCAAGGCGATCTCGTACGCGATCGACCGGGACGCCATCGCCAAGGGCGTCTTCCAGGGCATGCAGAAGCCCGCCACCTCCGTCCTGCCGCCGTCCTTCGCGGACACCTACCAGGACGGCGTCTGCTCCTCCTGCGTCAAGCAGGACAAGGAGAAGGCCAAGCAGTACGCGGAGAAGGGCGGCCTGAAGCCGGGCACCGTCCTGGACTTCGGCTACAACACCGGTGCGGGCCACGAGGAGTGGGTCCAGGCCGTCGCGCAGCAGCTGAAGGACGTCCTCGGCCTCGACGTCAAGCTGAACGGCAAGCCGTTCAAGGAGGCGCTGGCCCAGCAGAACGACAAGGGCACCGCCGGTCTGTGGCGTTCGGCCTGGGGCGCGGACTACCCGACCCCGGACAACTTCCTGTACCCGCTGCTCCACTCGGGTTCGATCAACGAGGACCCGGTGACGGGCAAGGCGTCCGGTGACAACCGCGGCCGCTACAACAACCCGAAGTTCGACGAGCTGATCGCCAAGGCCCGTGGCACCAAGGACCCGGCGGCCCGCGCCGCGGTCTACAAGGAGGCCGAGAAGCTCGCGGTCGACGACGAGCAGGGTCTCATCCCGCTGTGGAAGCGCACCCAGTTCCGCCTCGCGGCCACGGACAAGTTCGACAACATCCAGCTGGACTTCTTCGAGGACCCGAACCTCGCTGAGATCTCGGCCAAGTAAGAGCCTCCTCATCAACAGGTAGGCGAAGGTCGTGGGGGCCCGGAGTCACTACTTCGGCCCCCACGGCCTTCGCCCAGTCCCGGGCGCACCCCTCTGTGTCGTCGATCCGCGCCCGGATGCGGCCAATCTCCCGATCGGATGAAGCCGCCAACCCCCCACGCTCGGTATGTGAAGGAGGCATCGTGGGAAGATATGTGATCCGGCGGCTCGGACAGATGGTTGTCGTTCTCTTCGGTGCGACGGTTATTCTCTTCTGCTGTCTTTTCGTGCTCCCCGGCGACCCGGTGGGTTCGCTCGGTGGTGACAAGGCCCGTGACCCGGCCGTGGTCGAGGCGCTCCGCGAGCGCTACGGCCTCAATGACCCGCTGCCCGTGCAGTACGGGAACTTCGTCAAGAACCTCGCGCAGGGTGACCTCGGTGAGGACTACACCCAGCGCCGGCCGGTGACCGAGGTCCTCGCGCCGAAGCTCGCGAACACCGCGCAGCTCGCGCTGGCGGCCATCGTCCTGGACATCCTGATCGGCCTGCTCGCGGGTCTGATCGCCGCGCTGTTCAGATACTCCTTCTGGGACGTGTTGATCACGCTCCTGACCACCATGGCCGTCGGCTTCCCGTCCTTCGTGATCGGCATGGTGTTCCAGAAGGTCTTCGTGATCCAGCTCGACTGGGTCCCGCTGATCTCCGACGGCACGGTGAAGTCGCTGATCCTGCCCGCCTTCACGCTGGCGATCCTCGACGCCGCCCTCGTGGCGCGGCTCATGCGCGGCACCATGCTGGAGGTGCTGCGCGCCGACTACGTCAAGACGGCCGTCGCCAAGGGTCTGCCGCGGCGGACCGTGCTCGTCAAGCACGTCATGCGCAACTCGATCATCCCGGTCGTCACCTACCTGGGTATCTCCTTCGGTTCGCTGCTCGGTGGCGCCCTGATCACCGAGGCGATCTTCAACTGGGACGGCATCGGGCTCGCCCTGGTCCAGGCGGTCCAGCAGCAGAACAACCCGATCATCATCGGCGTGGTGAGCTTCGGCGTCGCCGTGTTCGTCCTGCTGAACCTCCTCGTCGACCTTCTGTACGCGGTCCTCGACCCGCGCATCCGTCTCGCCTGATCCAGGCAGCCCGTTCTAGGAGTTACCCATGACCGAGCTCACCAAGAGCACATCGGTGGGGGACGCGATCGCGCCGGCGAAGGGCGCGAACGCGGAGGCCGAACCGGCCATCGCCCGCGTGACCCAGTGGGGCGAGATCCGCCACCGCTTCCTCGCCAACAAGCTGGCCGTCGTCGGCCTCGGCCTCGTCCTGCTGCTGTTCCTGACCGCGATCTTCGCTCCGCTGATCGCGCCGCAGGACCCGCTGGCCCAGGACCTGACCAACACCCTTCAGGACCCGGGCAACGGCCACCTGCTGGGCACCGACTCCCTCGGCCGCGACCAGTTCTCCCGCATCATCTACGGCACCCGCATCGCCGTCGAGATCGGTCTCGCGTCGATCTTCCTGGCCTGCCTCATCGGCATCGTCATCGGCGCCCTGGCCGGCTACTTCGGCCGCGCCACCGACTCGGTGCTGATGCGCATCGCCGACGTCTTCTTCGCCTTCCCGCTGCTGATCGGTGCCATCGTCATCATCATCGTGATGGGGCGCGGCGTGATGCCGGTCATCATCTCGCTGGCGATCTTCTCCTGGCCGACGGTCTCCCGTCTGCTGCGCAGCTCGATCCTGTCGGTCCGCGAGGCCGACTACGTGCTGGCCGCCCGCGCCCTGGGCGCGGACACCCGCCGGATCATCCTGCGGCACATCATTCCCAACTCCATCGCCGCCGTGATGGCCTACGCCGCGTTCAGCGTCGGCGGTGCCATCGTGGCGGAAGCCTCGCTGTCCTTCCTGGGCGTGGGCGTCAGCCCCGAGGTCCCGGAGTGGGGCAACATGCTCGCCGCCGCCAAGGACTTCATGGGGGTCAAGGACTTCCTGTGGACCTACCCCAGCATCGCGATCGTGCTGACGGTCCTTGGCTTCGTATTCGTCGGTGACGGGCTCCGCGACGCCCTCGACCCGAAGCTGCGCTAGAAGGGCGGCACCACCGAAATGACTGCTTCAAGCATCACCGCAGACGCGTCCCCCCGGAAGGCCGGGGACGCCGAGGTGCCCGTACTCGAAGTGCGCGACCTGCACGTCGAGTTCGCGACCCGTGAAGGCGTCGTCAAGGCCGTCAACGGCGTGAACTACAGCGTCTCCTCCGGCGAGACCCTGGCCGTCCTCGGCGAGTCGGGCTCCGGCAAGTCCGTGACCGCGCAGGCGATCATGGGCATCCTCGACTCGCCCCCCGGGCGGGTGGCCAAGGGAGAGATCCTCTTCCGCGGCGAGGACATCCTCAAGCTTCCGGAGAGCGAGCGGCGCAAGCTGCGCGGTCCGAAGATGGCGATGATCTTCCAGGACGCGCTGTCCGCGCTGAACCCGGTGTACTCCGTCGGCAACCAGCTGGGCGAGATGTTCCGCGTCCACCAGGGCATGTCGAAGAAGGACGCCAAGGCCAAGGCGATCGAGCTCATGGACCGGGTGAAGATCCCCGCGGCCAGGAGCCGGGTCAACGACTACCCGCACCAGTTCTCGGGCGGTATGCGCCAGCGCATCATGATCGCGATGGCGCTCGCCCTGGAGCCGGACCTGATCATCGCGGACGAGCCCACCACGGCGCTCGACGTGACGGTCCAGGCCCAGGTCATGGACCTGCTGGCCGACCTGCAGCGCGAGTACAACATGGGCCTGATCCTGATCACCCACGACCTCGGCGTCGTCGCCGACGTCGCGGACAAGATCGCCGTGATGTACGCGGGCCGCATCGTCGAGCAGGCTCCGGTCCACGAGCTGTACCAGCGCCCCGCGCACCCGTACACCCGTGGTCTGCTGGACTCGATCCCGCGCCTGGACCAGAAGGGCCAGGAGCTCTACGCGATCAAGGGTCTGCCGCCCAACCTGCTGAAGGCCCCCTCGGGCTGCGCCTTCAACCCGCGCTGCCCCAAGGCGCAGGACATCTGCCGTACCGAGGTCCCGGCCCTGCTGCCGGTGACCGAACAGGACGGCTCCGAGCTGGTCGGCCGCGGCAGCGCCTGCCACTTCTGGGAGGAGCAGCTCCATGGCTGAGTTGGACAAGAAGGATGACGCCGTGGACGCCACCCCCGGTATCAGCGAGGTCGAGGTCGTCGAGGCGGCGACCGAGACGGCGGCCGTGGCCGCCATCGAGGCTCCCGTCGAGCGCGGCGAGCCGATCCTGCAGGTGCGCAACCTGGTCAAGCACTTCCCGCTGACCCAGGGCATCCTGTTCAAGAAGCAGATCGGCGCCGTCCGCGCGGTCGACGGGATCTCCTTCGACCTGCACCAGGGCGAGACCCTCGGCATCGTCGGCGAGTCCGGCTGCGGCAAGTCGACCGTCGCCAAGCTGCTGATGCTGCTGGAGACGGCGACGTCCGGCGAGGTCTTCTACAAGGGCCAGGACATCACCAAGCTGTCGGGCCGGGCCCTCAAGGCCGTGCGCCGCAACATCCAGATGGTGTTCCAGGACCCGTACACCTCGCTGAACCCGCGCATGACGGTCGGCGACATCATCGGCGAGCCCTTCGAGATCCACCCCGAGGTGGCCCCGAAGGGCGACCGGCGGCGCAAGGTCCAGGAGCTCCTGGACGTCGTCGGCCTGAACCCGGAGTACATCAACCGTTACCCGCACCAGTTCTCCGGCGGCCAGCGCCAGCGCATCGGCATCGCCCGCGGCCTCGCGCTCCAGCCCGAGATCATCATCTGCGACGAGCCGGTCTCCGCGCTCGACGTGTCGGTGCAGGCGCAGGTCATCAACCTGATGGCGAAGCTGCAGGACGAGTACAACCTGTCCTACATCTTCATCGCGCACGACCTCTCGATCGTCCGGCACATCTCGGACCGCGTGGGCGTCATGTACCTGGGCAAGATGGCCGAGATCGGCACCGACGCCCAGATCTACGACCACCCCACCCACCCGTACACCCAGGCGCTGCTCTCCGCGGTGCCGGTGCCGGACCCGTCGGCCCGCGAGGGCCGTGAGCGGATCATCCTGACCGGTGACGTCCCGTCCCCGGCCAACCCGCCGTCGGGCTGCCGCTTCCGCACCCGCTGCTGGAAGGCGCAGGACATCTGCTCCACCGAGGTCCCGCTGCTGGCGGTCCCGGAGCGCTTCAAGGGCCAGGACACCGAGGCGGCGCACGAGTCCGCGTGCCACTTCGCCGAGGAGAAGACGATCCTGCCCGTCTGATCCCCTGCGCGCACCCCTGACCGGGCACGGCCGTTCGCGGCCGTGCCCGGTCGGCGTTGGAGGTGCTCAGGTATGTTCTAGGGGGTCCAACGCTGTGGGGAGCGTCGGCTCACGAGCACATCGACAGTGACTCCTGAGGAGGCAATTTCCCATGCGTGGAGCAACCCGCGCCCGATGGGCCGCCTGCGCCGTCGTGCTGGCGACGGCCGCCACCGGCTGCGGCGCCGCTGACGACCCGGCCGCCGCCGGCCGGATGGGCGGCCAGATCAGCGTGCGGCTGAGCGAGCCGCAGCACGGCCTGGTGGGCCAGACCACCGCCGAGTCCGAGGGCGCCGAGGTGCTCCACGCGCTCTTCACGGGCCTGGTCGCGTACGACGACAAGACCAGCGAGCCCAAGCTCGCGGTCGCCGAGTCCATCGAGACGACGGACTCCCGGACCTGGACGATCAAGCTCAAGGACGGCTACACCTTCCACAACGGCGAGAAGGTCGACGCCCAGTCCTTCGTCCGCGCCTGGAACTGGGGTGCCAACCAGGAGAACAACGCCGAGGCGATGGGCTTCTTCTCCAAGATCGAGGGCTCCGACGAGCTCGCCCCGGGCAAGGGGAAGACCCCCACCGCCAAGGAGCTCAAGGGTCTGAAGGTCGTCGACAGCAAGACCTTCGTCGTCACGCTGAAGGCGCCGTTCTCCCAGTTCAAGACCATGCTGGGCTATAACGCCTTCTACCCGCTGCCCAAGGCGTTCGAGGCGGACCCGCAGAAGTTCGGCGAGGCGCCGATCGGCAACGGCCCGTTCCAGATGGACGGCCGCTGGGAGCACAACAAGCAGATCAAGGTCAAGAAGTACGCCAAGTACCCCAGCGACGGACGGGCCAAGCTCGACGGGGTCACCTTCAGGATCTACGACAACCTCGACGCCGCCTACAGCGACCTCCAGGCGGGCAAGCTCCAGATCGTCGACAAGCTGCCGGTGACCGCGCTGCCCACCGTCTCCGAGGAGTTCGGCGAGCGCTACATCTACAAGCCGGAAGCCTCCATCGGCTACATCGGCCTGCCGCTGGAGGCCGACTCCGAGGCGTTCGACAAGGTGGACGTCCGCAAGGCGATCTCGATGGCGATCGACCGGGACGCCATCGCCAAGACCATCTTCAACGGCACCCGCAAGCCGGCCGACGACTTCATCAGCCCCATCGTGCCCGGCTACCGCAAGGGCGCCCTGGGCGAGGCGGGCCTGTTCAACCCCGTCAAGGCCAGGGAGCTGTTCCAGCGCGCCGGCGGCATCCCCGGCAACAGGATGGAACTCGGCTACGACGCCGACAGCGACAACAAGGAGTGGATCGAGGCGGTCGCCGCCCAGCTGAAGACCAACCTGGGCATCGAGGTCACCCCCAAGCCCTTCCCCAAGATAGGCGACCTGCTGAACGAGGTGAAGTCGCAGAAGTTCCAGGGCGCCTTCCGCACGGGCTGGGCCATGGACTACCCGGCGGCCGAGGACTACCTGCGTCCGGTCTTCTCCAAGGAGGCCCTCGCCAACGGCTCCAACTTCGGGCACTACCGGAGCGAGGAGTTCGAGGCGGCCCTCGCCGCCGCCGACCGGTCCACCGACCCGGCCGACAGCCTCAAGCTCTACCAGAAGTCCGACGACATCGTCATCCGGGACCTCCCGTACATCCCGGTGTTCACGTACATGTCCGCCGCCGCCTACTCCAAGGACGTCACGCACGTCGAGGTCGACGCCCAGGGCCGGATGGACCTCGCGAACGTCCAGCGCACCTGAGTCCCGCCCCGCCCCCACCCGGCCGGGGGCGGGAAAGCCGCTTGCGGCCGCCCTCCGCGGCGGCCGACAGTGGGCGGATGGCCCGCGACACGCTGACCGTCCGCCCCGCCGGTCCCGGGGACGCCCCGGACCTCTGCGCCCTGCTCAACGCCGTCGACCGCGCCGAGATCGGCCGGCCCGAGACCGACCTCGGCAGCGTCGAGGCCGAGCTCAACCACCCCGGCGTGGACCTGGCCACCGACTCCTGGCTCGCCCTCCAGGGCGGCCGCCCCGTCGGCTACGCCCTCGTCTGTGCCGACTCCGCACCCGGCAGGATCGACGGCGACCACTGCGTCCTGCCCGGCCGCGGCCGCGCCGCCCTGCGACTGCTCCAGCTGATGGAGGCCCGCGCCCGCGCCCTGGCCGGCGGCGCACCCGGCGCCCGGCTGCGCATCCAGCTCAACACCCGGCCCACCCTCGACCTCTCCCTCCTCACCGCACGCGGCTACCGCAGCGTGCGCCGCCACCAGGTGCTGACCCGCGCCCTCAGCCCCGCCGCCGACCTGCCCCCCGAGCCGCCCGCCGGGGTGACCCTGCGCGACTGCGCCGCCGACCCGGCCGACCGCCGCCGCGCCCACGCCCTCGTCGAGGACACCTTCGCCGCCCACTTCGGCCACACCGCGCGCCCGTACGAGGCATGGCTGGACCACCTCGGCGGCCGCGGCCTCGACTGGTCGCTGGTGTGGATCGCGAGCCTGCCGGGACAGGACGACGCGGCCGTCCTCCTCACCCGTGACGACCGCACCAGCATGGGGTGGATCAGCCGCCTCGGCGTACGGGAGGAGCTGCGCGGCCGGGGCCTCGGCCGGTTCCTGCTGCGCCACGCCTTCGCCGTCTACGCCGCCCGCGGCCGGGGCACCGTCGGCCTGGGCGTGGACACCCTCAACGCCACCGGTGCCCTGGCCCTCTACGAGGCGCACGGGATGGCCCCGCACTACGCCGTCGACACCTGGGACCTGGCTTTGCACCCCCAGGGGTGACACGCGGGGGACGCGAGGGTGCAAAACGGCCGACCGGAAAGGAAAGCAGCCCTCCATGGGGTGACATTGCCCCTAAGTGAGTCTTGGGACCCCTAGGAGGCAGTCCATGCGCGGAGCCACCCACGCCCAGTGGGCCGCATGTGCGGTGGCCGTCGCCCTCGCGGCGACGGCCTGCGGCGGCGGGAGCGACAGCGGCGGGGGCGGTGGTGCGGCGGGGATCGTCAGCTCCTCCTGGGGCGACCCGCAGAACCCCCTGGAGCCGGCCAACACCAACGAGGTGCAGGGCGGCAAGGTCCTCGACATGCTCTTCCGGGGCCTCAAGCGCTACGACGCCAAGACCGGCGAGGCCCGCAACATGGTCGCCGACAAGATCGAGACCACCGACAGCCAGCACTTCACCATCACCCTGAAGGACGGCTGGAAGTTCAGCAACGGCGAACCGGTCACCGCCCAGTCCTTCGTCGACGCCTGGAACTACGCGGCCGACGTGCGCAACAAGCAGAACAACGCGACCTTCTTCTCCTCCATCGTGGGCTACGCCGACGTGCACCCCGCCTCCGGGGAACCCAAGGCGAAGACCATGTCCGGGCTGGTGGTCAAGGACCCCAAGACCTTCACCGTCGCCCTGAAGACGAAGTTCTCCACCTGGCCCGAGACCCTCGGCTACCAGGCGTTCTCCCCCCTGCCCAAGGCGTTCTTCACCGACCACACCGCCTGGCTGGACAAGCCCGTCGGCAACGGCCCGTACACGGTAGACTCCTACACCAAGGGCACCGGCATGAAGCTGCGCAAGTGGGACGGCTACCCCGGGGAGGATAAGGCGCAGAACGGCGGCGTGGACCTCAAGGTCTACACCGACAACAACACCGCCTACACCGACCTGATCTCCGGCAACCTCGACCTCGTCGACGACGTCCCGGCGCAGCAGCTGAAGAACGTCAAGAACGACCTCGGCGACCGCTACATCAACCAGCCGGCCCTCATCATCCAGACCCTCACCTTCCCCCAGTACGACCCCCAGTGGGGCAAGGAGGGCATGGAGAAGGTCCGCCGCGGCATCTCCATGGCCATCAACCGCGAAGAGATCACCGAGCAGATCTTCCGGGAGACCCGCACCCCGGCCAAGGACTGGACCTCGCCCGCCCTCGGCGAGAAGGGCGGCTTCAGCTCCACGCTCTGCGGCGAAGCCTGCACGTTCAACCCCAAGGCGGCCAAGGCCCTCATCCAGGAGGCCGGCGGTCTGCCCGGCGGCAAGATGACCCTCACCTCGAACGTGGACACCGGCTCCCACCGCGACTGGATGGAAGCCGTCTGCAACAGCGTCAACAACGCCCTCGGCGAAGGCCCCGTCTGCACCGTCAACCCCATCGGCACCTTCGCCGACTTCCGCAACCAGCAGAGCGCCTTCAAGCTCACCGGCCCCTTCCGCTCCGGCTGGCAGGCCGACTACCCGCTCATCCAGAACTTCCTCCAGCCGCTCTACTACACGGGCGCCTCCTCCAACTACGGCAAGTTCAGCAACCCGGACTTCGACCGGCTCGTCGACGAGGCCAACCAGGAGAGCGACACCGCCAAGGCCGTGGGGAAGTTCCAGGACGCCGAGAAGATCCTCGCCGAGCAGATGCCGTCCATCCCCCTGTGGTACCAGAACGGCAGCGCCGGGCACTCCGAGCGGATCTCCGACGTCGCCCTGAACCAGTTCAGCGTCCCCGTCTACAACGAGATCAAGGTCAGCTGAGCCCCGCCGCAGCGCCCGACACCCCGGAGCCCGAATGGGACGTTATGTGATCCGGCGGCTGCTCCAGATGATCCCCGTGTTCATCGGCAGCACCTTCCTGATCTTCTTCATGGTCTACGCGCTCGGCGACCCGGTGGCGGCCCTCTTCGGGGACAAGGCCCCCGACCCCGCCACCGTCGCCCGCATCCGCAAGGACCTCTACCTCGACCGCCCCCTGTGGGAGCAGTACGTCCACTACATGGGGCAGATCTTCCAGGGAGACTTCGGCACCGCCTTCAACGGCCAGGAGGTCACCGAGCTGATGGGCAGCGCCTTCGCCGTCACCCTCCGGCTGACCTGCGTCGCGATCCTCATCGAGGTCCTCGTCGGCATCACCCTCGGCGTGGTCGGCGGACTGCGCCGGGGCAAGGCCGTCGACACCAGCCTGCTGGTGGCCACCCTCGTGGTGATCTCCGTGCCCACCTTCGTCACCGGATACGTGCTCCAGTTCCTCTTCGGCGTCCAATGGGGCTGGGTCCGCCCCACCGTCTCCCCGGACGCCCCCTTCGACGAGCTGCTCCTGCCGGGCCTGGTCCTCGCGCTGGTCTCCCTCGCCTACGTCACCCGGCTCTCGCGGACCTCCATCGCCGAGAACGTCAAGGCCGACTACGTGCGCACCGCCGTGGCCAAGGGCCTGCCGCGCCGCCGGGTCATCACCCGCCACCTGCTGCGCAACTCCCTCATCCCGGTGGTCACCTTCATCGGGACCGACATCGGCGCCCTGATGGGCGGCGCCATCATCACCGAGCGGATCTTCAACATCCACGGCGTGGGCTACCAGCTCTACCAGGGCATCCTGCGCGGCAACTCGCCCACCGTCGTGGGCTTCGTGACCATCCTCGTCATCGTCTTCCTCCTGGCGAACCTGCTCGTCGACCTGCTCTACGCGGTCCTGGACCCGAGGATCCGCTATGCCTGAACACGAGCCACAGCCCTACGACCCGCTGAAGCCGGCCGAAGGCGAGGCGATCGCCCCGACCGGGCAGGGAGGTGCCATGGACCTCGCGCTGGAGGAGGCCGAAAGCCTGGAGCAGCCCCCGGGCGGCCCCGGCGCCGCCGGACCCCGGGAGCGGGCCCGCTCGCTGGGGTCCGACGCCTGGCACCAGCTGCGCCGCAACCCCGTCTTCGTGCTCTCCGCCCTGCTCATCGTCTTCCTCGTCATCATCGCGATCTGGCCCCAGCTCATCGCGAGCGGCGACCCGCTCCACTGCGAGCTGTCCAAGTCCCAGCAGGGCAGCGCCCCCGGACACCCCTTCGGCTACGACACCCAGGGCTGCGACGTCTACACCCGCACCGTGTACGGGGCCCGCGCCTCCATCACCGTCGGCATCTGCGCCACCCTGGGCGCCGCCCTGCTCGGCTCCGCGCTCGGCGGGTTCGCCGGGTTCTTCGGCGGCTGGAGCGACGCCCTGCTCTCCCGGGTCGCGGACATCTTCTTCGGGATCCCGGTCGTCCTCGGCGGGCTCGTCTTCCTGTCCGTCATCACCAGTACCACCGTCTGGCCGGTGGTCGGCTTCATCGTGCTGCTCGGCTGGCCGCAGCTGGCCCGTATCGCCCGCGGCTCGGTGATCACCGCCAAACAGAACGACTACGTCCAGGCCGCCCGGGCCCTCGGCGCCGGCAACACCCGGATGCTGCTGCGCCACGTCGCGCCCAACGCCGTCGCACCCGTCATCGTCGTCGCCACCATCGCGCTGGGCACCTACATCGCCCTGGAGGCCACCTTGTCCTTCCTCGGCGTGGGCCTGCGTCCGCCCACCGTCTCCTGGGGCATCGACATCTCCAACGCCGCCCCCCAGATCCGCAACGCCCCGCACATGCTGCTGTGGCCCGCGGGGGCCCTGAGCCTGACCGTGCTCGCCTTCATCATGCTCGGCGACGCGGTCCGCGACGCCCTCGACCCCAAGCTGCGCTGAGGAGTGAGCCGCCAGATGCTGCTCGAAGTCCGCGACCTGCACGTGGAGTTCACCACCCGCGACGGGATCGCACGGGCCGTCAACGGGGTGAGCTACGCGGTGGACGAGGGCGAGACGCTCGCCGTGCTCGGGGAGTCCGGCTCGGGGAAGTCGGTGACGGCCCAGGCCGTGATGGGGATCCTCGACACGCCGCCCGGCAGGATCGCGGGCGGCGAGATCCTCTTCAAGGGCAAGGACCTGCTGAAGACCAAGGAGGACGAGCGCAGGAGGATCCGCGGCGCCGACATGGCGATGATCTTCCAGGACGCCCTGTCCTCCCTCAACCCCGTCCTCAGCGTCGGCGCCCAGCTCGGCGAGATGTACGAGGTCCACCGCGGGATGTCGCGCAAGGACGCCCGCGCCAGAGCCGTCGAGCTGATGGACCGGGTGAAGATCCCCGCCGCCCGCCAGCGCGTGGGCGACTACCCGCACCAGTTCTCCGGCGGTATGCGCCAGCGCATCATGATCGCCATGGCGCTGGCCCTGGAACCCTCTCTGATCATCGCCGACGAACCCACCACCGCCCTCGACGTCACCGTCCAGGCCCAGGTCATGGACCTGCTCGCCGAGCTCCAGCGCGAACTCGGCATGGGGCTGATCCTGATCACCCACGACCTCGGTGTCGTCGCCGACGTGGCCGACAAGATCGCCGTCATGTACGCGGGCCGGATCGTGGAGTCCGCCCCCGTCCACTCCCTCTACAAGGCACCCGCGCACCCCTACACCCGGGGCCTGCTCGACTCGATCCCGCGCCTGGACCAGAAGGGACAGGAGCTCTACGCCATCAAGGGCCTGCCCCCGAACCTGCTGGCCATCCCGCCCGGCTGCGCCTTCAACCCGCGCTGCCCGATGGCCCGGCCCGTCTGCCGCACCGAGGTCCCGCCGCTCGCGGCCGCCGGCCCCGGCCGGGCCAGCGCCTGCTTCTTCTGGAGGGAGTGCCTCGATGCCTGAGCCCCTCCTGGAGGTCCGCGACCTCGTCAAGCACTACCCCCTCACCCAGGGCGTCCTGTTCAAGAGGCAGACCGGCGCGGTCAAGGCCGTCGACGGGGTCTCCTTCGGGCTCGCGGCCGGCGAGACCCTCGGCATCGTCGGCGAGTCCGGCTGCGGGAAGTCCACCGTCGCCAAGATGCTGGTCCACCTGGAACGCCCGACCGCCGGGGTCATCTCGTACAAGGGCGAGGACATCACCAAGCTGTCGGGCCGGGCCCTCAAGGCCGTGCGCCGCAACATCCAGATGGTGTTCCAGGACCCGTACACCTCGCTGAACCCGCGCATGACGGTCGGCGACATCATCGGCGAGCCGTACGAGATCCACCCCGAGGTGGCCCCGAAGGGCGACCGGCGGCGCAAGGTCCAGGAGCTCCTGGACGTCGTCGGCCTGAACCCGGAGTACATCAACCGCTACCCGCACCAGTTCTCCGGCGGCCAGCGCCAGCGCATCGGCATCGCCCGGGGCCTGGCGCTCCAGCCCGAGGTCATCGTCGCGGACGAGCCGGTCTCCGCCCTCGACGTCTCCGTCCAGGCCCAGGTGATCAACCTGCTGGGCCGCCTCCAGGACGACTTCGGGCTGTCCTACGTCTTCATCGCGCACGACCTCTCGATCGTCCGGCACATCTCCGACCGCGTCGGGGTCATGTACCTCGGTCGGATCGTGGAGACGGGCACCGACGCCCAGATCTACGACCACCCCACCCACCCCTACACCCAGGCCCTGCTCTCCGCCGTCCCGGTGCCCGACCCCGACGCGCGCGCCCACCGGGACCGGATCCTGCTCTCCGGCGACGTACCGTCCCCGGCCAACCCCCCCTCGGGCTGCCCCTTCCGCACCCGCTGCTGGAAGGCCGAATCCCGCTGTGCCACGGAGGTACCGCCGCTGGCCGTCCCGGCGTGGCTGCCGCCCGGGCCCGCGGCCCACCCTTCGGCCTGCCATTTCGCCGCCGAGCGGCGGGTGGTCCCGGCCACCGGGGAACTCCCTCCGCCCCCCGCGCCGCTGACGGAGGGGTAGGCGCTGTTCGAACGATTCCGGACGGGGGCGACGCGCCCGGGAGCGATCATTTCCAGCCACCCGGAACACCGGACGCGGGACCCCAGGCTGTCGGTCCAACAGCCTGCTTCCGAGGGCGACTTGACCGATCTGCCCCGAGTTCCCGGCCCCGTCGCCCGGGCGGGATACGGCCGCGAGCCCCCGGACCGCCCCGCCTGACCCCGGCACGCCCCCGGGTGTGCGCGGTATGCGCCCCTCGTGCTGCCGGAATTCGACCGATGCGCTGGTACGGATAGTTATGATCCGTAGCGCACGGTGGGTATGAATCGCCGAGCACGAGTACGCGTACCGATGTCCGCTCGACGTGGAGGTGAAACGCCGTGGCACTATCGATCTCGGCCGTGGTGCTGCTGGCGATCGTCGTCTTCCTTCTGGTCCGCAAGTCGGGCCTGAAGGCGGGGCACGCGTTCGTCTGTGTACTGCTCGGGTTCTACCTGGCGAGTTCGACCGTGGCTCCCACCCTCAGCCAGCTCACGTCGAACGTGGCGAGCATGATCAGTGGCCTCAAGCTGTAGGACCTGCTCGTAGGCTGGGCCCATGAACGGTCTTCCCGCCCGCCGTCTGCTCCTCGTGCACGCGCACCCGGACGACGAGTCGATCAACAACGGCGTCACCATGGCCAAGTACGCGGCCGAGGGCGCCCACGTCGCGCTCGTGACCTGCACCCTCGGCGAGGAGGGCGAGGTCATCCCGCCCGGGCTGGCCCACCTCGCCCCGGACCGCGAGGACACCCTCGGCCCCTTCCGGGCCGGCGAGCTCGCCGCCGCCATGAAGGAGCTCGGCGTCACCGACCACCGCTTCCTCGGCGGCGCCGGCCGCTTCCGCGACTCCGGGATGATGGGCGCCCCGCAGAACACCCGCCCCGGCGCCTTCTGGTCCGCCGGCGTGGACGAGGCGGCCGGGCACCTCGTCGAGGTCATCCGGGAACTGCGCCCGCAGGTCCTCGTCACCTACGACCCGGACGGCGGCTACGGCCACCCCGACCACATCCAGGCCCACCGCGTCGCCATGCGCGCGGCGGAGCTGGCCGCCGACCCCGCCTACCGCCCCGGGCTCGGCGCCCCGCACACCATCGCGAAGGTCTACTGGAACCGGGTCCCGCTCTCCGTGGTGGAGGAGGGCTTCGCGCGGCTGCGCGAGCTGGGCGACGCGCTGCCCTTCCCGGGCCTGGCCACCGCCGCCGACGTGCCCGGTGTGGTTCCCGACGCGCGGATCACCGCCGAGATCGGCGACGCGGAGGGCGAGCGGCGGCTGGTGGAGGCCAAGGCGGCCGCCATGCGGGCGCACGCGACCCAGATCGCCGTGGACGGCCCCTTCTTCGCCCTCTCGAACGACCTGGCCCAGCCCCTGTTCGCCCGCGAGTTCTACGAGCTGGCCGTGGGGGAGCCGGGAGCCCCGGCCGGGACGCGCGAGCGGGACCTGTTCGCGGGGGTGGAGGCGTGACCACAGCCATGACCCCGGGGCGGATCGCCGCCCTGCTGGGCCTGCTTGCGGCGGGCGTCCTCACCGGCCTGGCCGGCTGGCTCGTGGTGGACCTGTGGTTCCCGGCCGGGCTGCTGCTCGCCGTACTGGCCCTCGCCGGGCTGTTCCTCGGCGCCCGGATCGCCCTCGGCGGCGGGCTGGGCGTGGGCGTCGCGGCGGCCGGCTGGTTCCTCTCGTACGTCCTTCTTGGTGTCCCGCGTCCCGAAGGTGACTTCCTGCTGGGTTCCGCCGGAATCGGTATGTACGCATACCTTTTGGGCGGAAGTGCGGTCGCTGTGATCTGTGCCACGATGCGCGGTCCGGTGGAACCGCCGGTTTCGGCCGCGAAACCGCGCGGTTGACGGGTCGCCGGAGCTGCTCGCCCCCCGATCGCGGGCGGGTTGCGGGGGTTTGACGGGCCCTTGGGGGAGGGGGTCCGGAAGGCTAAGAGGAACCTTTCATTCCCCGGGGACAGTTGCGTCCGCGCGGCGGCCAGTATGGTGGACGGGCCGCCGAGCTGCCCGCGCACGGCACGCGGGCGGCGGAGCCAACCGGGAGAACCTGCCTTGAGTCGTGAAACTGACAGTCCGTCCCCCGGGCCCCAAGGGCACGGTGGAGCCGCCTACCCCTCGGGTACGCCGCCGTATGGAACCGGCCAGTCCGCGCCCACGTCCCTGCCGCCCCGGCCTGGCGCGGAGACCGCCCCGGAGGAGAACCCTGTGACGTCGAACCCGTCCACGCCCGACACCGACGGGCCGAAGACCGAGACCACCCTGACGACCCGGATCCGGATCAACATCCCGGGTTCGCGGCCGATCCCGCCCGTGGTCGTCCGCAAGCCGGTGAAGGACGCCCCCGCGGAGCCCTCCGCCGGCTCCGCCGAGCCCGAGCCCGCCCCGCGCGGCCAGGCGCCCGCCCGGGGCCAGGACCCGGCGCGCGGCCAGGCCCCCGCCCGCGGCCAGGACTCCGGCCGCGGCCAGGCGCCCGCCCCGCGCGGGCAGGCCCCTTCCCCGGCCCCGGCGCGCACCGGCCTGCCGTCGCGGCCCGCGGCCCAGGAGTCCGCGCCCGGGCAGGGCCCGGCCTCCGGCGAGGGGTCGTCGGGCGCCGGCTGGTTCGCCCCGCGCAAGGCGGCGACGCCCCCGCCCGCCCCCGCGGCCCCGGCACCCGCCGCCAGCTACGGCTCCTCGGCGCCCGCCCCCGCCAACGCCCCGCGCAACGCCCCCGGCGGCGTCCCGGGCAACGGCCCGCGCGGTGACTTCGACGGCGGCCCCGGCGGTGGCCCGCGCGGCGGTACGGGCAACGGCCCCGGCGGCGGCCCGCGCGGCGGCCTCGACGGTGGCCCCGGCCCCGGCACCGGCGCCGGGTTCGCGCCCCCGGCCGCCCCCGGCCGCCCGCAGCCCCCCGCGCCCGCCCCCCGTACCGGCGCGGGCGCCGGTTTCGCGCCCGCCCCCGGCGCCGGCGGCCCCGGCGCGGGCTCCGCCCAGGGGTACGCGGCGTACGACGCGGGCCCGTCCACCGAGGCGTTCCCCGCCTTCACCGAGCCCTCCGGCCCCACCGGCGGCCCCGCGCTGGGCACCGTCCCGCCGGGCGCCGGCGAGGCCCCGCGCTGGCCCGGCCCCGAGGCCCCGGAGACCACCGGCCCGGCCGGCCCCTTCCCCGGCCCGGCCGCCCCGCCGCCCGGCCCCCGGCCGCCCCTGCCGACGCCCGCGCCCGCCGGGAAGTCCGGCAAGAAGGCCCCGTCCGCCAAGCCCGCCAAGAAGAAGGGCCGCTCCAAGCTGGTCCTGCTCGGCGGCGGCCTCCTCACCCTCGTGGCCGTGGCCTACGGCGCCGGTCTGCTGATGAACCACTCCGACATCCCCAAGGGCACCAAGGTCCTCGGCGTCGACATCAGCGGCAGCCGCGACGACGCCGTGGCCAAGCTCCAGACGGCCTTCGGCAAGCGCTCCGCCACCCCGCTCCAGCTCACCGTCGGCGGCAAGACCGTCGAGCTGAAGCCCGAGAAGGCCGGCCTGACCCTCGACGGCCAGACCACCGTCCGCAACGCCGCCGGCAGCGACTACAACCCGGTCACCGTCATCGGGTCGCTCTTCGGCGTGGAGCGCACGGCCACCGCCGTCATGCCGGTGGACGAGGAGAAGCTGAAGGTCTCCCTCCAGGAGCTCTCCGGCACCGCCGGCACCGCCACCGAGGGCACCATCACCTTCGAGACCGGCAAGCCCGTCGCGGTCCCCGGCAAGGCCGGCACCAGCCTGGACGTCGACGGCTCCGTGGACCGGGTCACCAAGGCGTTCCGCGAGCTGGTCGCCAACGGCAAGGCGGCCCCCGTCGAACTCCCCACGGCCACCAAGGAACCGACCATCACCCAGGCGGAACTGAACCGGGCGATGAAGGAGTTCGCGGAGCCGGCCATGTCCGCCCCCGTGACCGTCAAGGCGGGAACCAAGTCCCTGGCCTTCGGCGCCAAGTCCCTGCCGAAGATCCTCAGCATGGCGCCCGTCCAGGGCAAGCTCGTCGAGAAGTACGACCTGGAGGCCCTCAAGGCCACCTACGGCAACGCCTTCGACGGGGTCCTGATCACCCGGGGCACCGGCGCGAAGACCCCGGTCACCCCGCAGGACGTCGTGGGCGCCCTCGGCAAGGGCCTGGTCGGCAAGACCCCCGCCGAGCGGGTCGTGACGATCGACACCAACGCCAACTGAGGCTCCACCAGGCCGCGCAGAGCCCCTCCCGGGAGCGCCGGGAGGGGCTCCGCGCGTCTACCTGACCGGCGACGTCATGCCCTGGCCATGACATCTGTCATCCCGCTCCCACGACACAGGACACTGCCGCGCGCACCCCCGTCCGGGAGAAGCTCGGTGCATGAAGACGACGACCGCGACGCAGTCCGGAGCCCCCGGACCCGCACACGCCGGCGGCGACAGCCCCGTGGTGAGCTTCCGACAGGTGACCAAGAACTACGGGCAGGTCCGGGCCGTCGACGGACTCACCCTCGACCTCCACCCGGGCGAGACCGTCGCCCTCCTCGGCCCCAACGGCGCCGGCAAGTCCTCCACCCTCGACCTGCTCCTGGGCCTGCGCCCCGCCGACTCCGGCACCGTGAGCCTCTTCGGCACCACGCCCCGCGAGGCGATCGCGGCCGGCCGGGTCGGCGCCATGCTCCAGAGCGGCGGCCTGATGGAGGAGGTGACCGTGCGCGAGCTCGTCAGCCTCGGCTGCGCCCTGCACCCCCGCCCGTACCCGGTCGACGAGGTGCTCTCCCGCGCCGGCGTCACGGAGATCGCCGGGCGCATGGTCAACAAGCTCTCCGGCGGCCAGGAGCAGCGCGTGCGCTTCGCCCTCGCCACCGCCGGACACAACGACCTGATCATCCTGGACGAGCCGACCACCGGCATGGACGTCACCTCCCGCCACGCCTTCTGGGCCACCATGCGCGAGCAGGCCGCCCAGGGCCGTACGGTCCTGTTCGCCACCCACTACCTGGAAGAGGCGGACGCGATCGCCGACCGGGTCCTGGTCCTGAACAAGGGCCGGCTCCTCGCCGACGGCACCGCCGCCGAGATCAAGGCCAAGGCCGGCGCCCGCAAGGTCGCCTTCGACCTCGACGGCGTGATCGACCAGCAGATCCTGCGCGCCCTGCCGGCCCTGACCTCCTTCGAGGTCAACGGCTCCACCGTGCGCCTGCAGTCGCGCGACGCCGACGCCACCGTCCACGCCGTGTACGCCCTCGGGCTCTACCCCCGCAACCTGGAGGTCGCGGGCCTGGGCCTGGAGCAGGCATTCATCGCCCTGACCGAGGCCGAGGAGGCCCACGCTTCATGAACACCGGAACGCTGAACCTGATCAGGCTGGAGATCAGCCGCGCCCTGCGGAACAAGAAGTACATCTTCTTCACGCTGCTCTACCCGGCGGCCCTCTTCCTGATGCTCGGCGGCACCCTCGACGGGACCACCAAGGTCATGGGCACCGAACTGACCATGCCCGCCTTCTACATGGTCGCCATGGCCTCCTTCGGCGCCCTGACCGCCGTCCTGGTGGGCAACGCCGAACGCATCGCCAAGGAGCGGGAGGCCGGCTGGGTGCGCCAGCTGCGCCTGACCGCCCTGCCCGGCCACGGCTACGTGCTCGGCAAGACGGCCAGCGCGGGCGTGCTCTCGCTGCCGGCCATCCTCGTGGTCTTCCTCGTCGCCGCCGTCGCCAAGGGCGTCCGCTTCGAGCTCTGGCAGTGGCTCGCCCTGACCGGCTCCATCTGGGCCGGCAGCCTCGTCTTCGCGGCCCTGGGCGTGGCCATCGGCTACCTCGCCGGCGCCGACAACGTCCGGCCGCTGAGCATGCTGTTCTACTTCGCCCTGTCGATCCTCGGGGGCCTGTGGATGCCCACCGCCGCCTTCCCGCAGTGGCTCCAGAACATCTGCGAGTGGCTGCCGACCCACGCCTACGCGGGTCTCGGCCAGGCCATCGAGCTGGGCGGCGCCCCGCAGGCCAAGGACGTGGCGATCCTCGTGGGGTACTTCGTACTCTTCACCGGTGCGGCCGCCTGGCTGTACCGCAAGGACTCACTGAAGGCGTAGGGACCGTGGGGCTGACGCACGACACCGAGGGCGTGGGCCGCAGCGTCCGGGCACCCGACAAGACCGTCCACAAGGTGGTCAAGAGCCTCTGGATCCTCATCTGGCTCTTCTACCTCAGTGCCCCCGTCACCGACCTGGTGAGCGGGGGGCACAGCACCGGTGCCCGGGTGCTGGGCGGGCTGGGGCTGCTGGGCTTCGTCGTCTGGTACCTGCGGCTGGTGTTCCGCCCCGACCAGCAGAAGCCGGTGCGGCCGGTCCTGCTGTCGCTGGCCGTGCTCAGCGCGGAGGCGTCGGTGCTCTCGCTGGCCCTGGGACGCGAGTGGCTGGTGCTGTTCGTCTACGTCTCCATCGCCTCCGGAGCCGCCCTGCCGCTGAGGCTCTCGCGCCTGACGGTCCCGGGCGCGACGGCGATCCTGACGGCGCTGGCCCTCACGGTGCCGGGCGGCGACGCCTACCTGGCCGGGCTGCTGATCCCGGCCCTGATGGGCGGGTTCGCGATGGTCGGGGTCCGCGAGATGATCCGGACCACCATCGAGCTCCGGCAGGCCCGGGCCACGGTGGCGCAGCTCGCGGCGAACGAGGAACGCCTGAGGATGGCCCGTGACCTGCACGACCTGCTGGGCCACTCGCTGTCGCTGATCACGCTCAAGAGCGAGCTCGCCGGCCGGATGCTGCCCGACCACCCGGACCGGGCCGCCCAGCAGGTGGCGGACATCGAGAAGGTCTCCCGGCAGGCGCTGGTCGACGTACGGGAGGCCGTCAGCGGCTACCGGCGGCCGACCCTGCCCGGCGAGCTCGCGGGCGCCCGGACGGCCCTGGCCGCGGCCGGGGTACGGGCCGACCTGCCCGCGGACTTCACCGACGAGGTTCCGGAAGAGCCGGAGTGCGCGCTGGCCTGGTCGCTGCGCGAGGCGGTGACCAACGTGGTCCGGCACAGCGGCGCCACCCGCTGCACGGTGGCCCTGACGACCCGGCAGACCCTCGCGGGACCGGTCCTGGAGCTGTCGGTGACCGACGACGGCGCGGGCGGCGCGGCGGTCCCCGGCAACGGCCTGACGGGCCTGACGGAACGTCTGGAGGCGGTCGGCGGGACGCTGTGGGCGGGCCCCGCGGGCCGGACCGGCTTCCGGCTGCTGGCGCGCGTCCCCCTAGGATCCCCGTCATGACGCACGCCACCGACGCCGCGCCGGCCCCCATCCGCATCCTCCTGGCGGAGGACCAGTCCATGGTCCGGGAAGCCCTCGCCGCCCTCCTCGGACTGGAGCCGGACATCGAGGTCCTGGCCCAGGTGGCACGGGGCGACGAGGTCCTGGCGGCGGCCCTCGCCCACGACGTGAACGTGGCCCTGCTGGACATCGAGATGCCCGGTATGACGGGCATCGAGGCGGCCAAGGCCCTGCGCCTCGCCCTCCCGGCCCTCAAGATCGTGATCGTGACCACCTTCGGCCGCCCCGGCTACCTGCGCGGGGCGATGGAAGCGGGCGCGTCGGCGTTCCTGGTCAAGGACGCCCCGGCGGCGGAGCTCGCGGAGGCGGTGCGCAAGGTCCTCGCGGGCGAGCGCGTCATCGACCCCGGCCTCGCGGCCGCCGCCCTGGCGGAGGGCGCGAACCCGCTCACCGAGCGGGAACGGGAGGTGCTGCGCGCCGCCGAACACGGCGCGACCAACGCCGAACTGGCGGCGGCCCTCTCCCTCTCCCAGGGCACCGTCCGCAACTACCTCTCGACGGCCATCCAGAAGCTGGCCGCCCGCAACCGCGCCGAGGCGGTCCGCGTGGCCCGCGAAAAGGGCTGGCTTTAGCCCCGGGCGCTGACCAGACTTCCCCGGTGTTCCGAAAACTGTGGGCGGCCACCGCCGCCGCGAACCTGGCGGACGGCGTGAGTCTGGCCGCGGCGCCCCTGCTGGCGGCCACCATCACCCGTGACCCGGCCCTGATCGCGGGCGTCACCGTCGCCCAGCGCGCCCCCTGGCTGGTCCTGGCCTTCGTCTCCGGGGCGCTCGCGGACCGCCTGGACCGCCGCACGGTGGCCCAGAGCGCGAACTGGATCCGCTGCGCGGCCTTCGCCGGCCTCACCGCGGCCGTCCTGGGCGGGGCGCTGTCCATGCCCCTGCTGTACGTGCTCCTCTTCGCGATCGGCACCGCGGAGACCCTCTACGAGAGCGTGTCGGCCGCCTGGGTGCCGATGCTGGTCGGCCCGGGGGAGCTCACCCGGGCCAACAGCCGCCTCCAGACGACCTTCGTCGTCTGCAACGAGTTCGCCGGGCCGCCGCTCGGCGGCTTCCTCTTCGCCGCGGCGGCCTTCGCGCCCTTCGCGCTGGGGACGGCCGGATACCTGGCCGCCGTGGGCCTGCTGGCCCTCATCCCCCGGGCGGTGCGGCGCGAGGACGAACCGGCCCCCGCGCCGCTCACGGTGCGCGGCGTGGCCGAGGACATCGCCGTCGGCGCGCGCTGGTACTGGTCCTCACCCCTCCTGCGCGCCTTCAGCCTGATGGCCGCCGTCGGCAACGCGGCCGCCGCCGCCAGCTACGGCCTGCTGGTCCTCCTCGCGCAGGACGAACTGGGCGTCTCCGACCAGGGCTACGGCGTCATGCTCGCCGCCGGCGCGATCGGCGCGGTCCTCGGCGGCATGGCGGCGGGCCCGGTCGGCGCCCGGTTCGCTCCCGGCACGCTGATCCTGCTGACCAGCCTGCTGTCGGCGGCGTGCACGGCGGGGCTGGGCCTGGCCGTCAGCCCGGCCGTGACCGTCGCCCTCATGGCCCTGGACGGCTTCGTGGTCCTCGTCCTGTCCGTCCATGTGGTGACCCTGCGCCAGCAGATCGTGCCCCAGGAGCTGATGGGCCGGGTCACCTCCGTCTACCGGGTCGTCGCGATCGGCTCCTTCGCCGTCGGCGGTATCGCGGGCGGCGCCGTGGCCGGCGCGTTCGGCGTCCCCGCCGCCTTCTACGCCGGCGGCGCGGCCATCGCCCTCGTCGCCTTCCTGGTGCTGCCCGTCCTCAGCAACACCCGCCTGAGCGAGCTCCAGCGGCGGGCAGCGGCGGCCGAGGCGGAGGCGGAGGCCGGCGCCGCGCCCGTCAGTTGAGCAGGGCGCGGGCCGCGGCGGCCTCCCCGCGGATGCGGACCGCCGCCTCGGGGTCGACCGCGTCCATGACCACCGCGTACCCCTCCATCTCCGCCGCGCCCTCCTGGAAGGAACCGCGCTCCACCAGCAGCCGGGCCCGCTCGTAGCGCAGCGCCGCCGGATGCGAGGGCAGCAGCAGGGACAGGTCCAGGGACCACAGGGCGACGGCCGAGTGCTCCGGCCGGGCCGACGCCCACACCCGGATGTTCCCCAGGATCCGCAGGACGATGTCCAGGGTGCGGGCGGGCGTCCGCGGCCCCCGCGCCAGCTCCGCCGGACCCGCCCCCAGCGAGGCGCCGCCCGCGAACGGGTCCACCACCACCCCCTCCTCGGGGTCCCCGAAGCCCACCGTGAAGTGCCCCGGAAGCGCCAGCCCGTACACCGGCGCCCCCGCACGCCGGGCCACCTCCATCCACACCACCGACAGCAGGATCGGCAGCCCGCGCCGGCGCCGCAGCACCTCGTGCAGCAGCGAGGACTCCAGCCGGTCGTAGTCCTTCGGGGTGCCGTGGAAGCCGGCCCGGCGGCCCAGCAGCTCCGTCACCGCCGCCGCCCAGGCCCGCGCCCCGCGCAGCCCGTACGGCAGCATCCCCGCCAGCCGGTCCAGCTCCACCTGCGCCCAGTCCATGGCCCGTTCGTCCAGCTCCGGGTCGGCCTCCGCCGCCAGCAGCAGGCACAGCAGCGCCAGGTCCGGCCGCTCGGAGCGGGCCTCCGCCGCGAACAGCTCCCGCGTGGCCGCGCTCATGCCCCGGCTCCGGCGCGGAAGTGGTGGTAGGCGTGGTGCGTGGCGAAGCCCAGGCCGTCGTACAGGGCGTGCGCGGCGTCGTTGTCGCTCTCCACCTGGAGCCAGGCCGCCGAGGCCCCCTCCTCCAGCGCCCGCCGGGCCAGCGCCGTCATCACCGCCGTCGCGAGCCCCGCGCGGCGGTCCTCCGGGGCGACCGTGACCGCGCCGAAGCCGGCCCAGCGCCCGTCGACCACGCACCGGCCGACCGCCCGCCCGCCGTCCAGCGAGGCGAACCACACCGACGGCCCCTCCACCAGCACCCGCCGCGCCAGGTCCGGGTCGCGGACCTTGCCGTAGCGGCCGAGCCACTCCTCGCCGGGCTCCCGGGTCAGCCGTATCCCGGACAGGTCCGCGTCCCGGTCGGCCACCGGCGCCAGGCCCCCGGTGCGGACCTCCGCCGAGACCTCCCTGACCCAGCCGCGTGCCTCCAGCTCCGCGCAGAGCACCTCCTGGGTGCCGGCCGCGCCGGTCGCCGCCTGGACGTACGCCGGCAGAGCGCGTCGCGCGTACCAGGCCGTCACCCGCGCGAGTGCTTCGTCCAGGGGTATCCCGGGGTCGCCGAGGGCGAGGGCCGAGTTGGCCCGCCGGGTGAACCCGCCGGCGGCCCGCAGCGTCCACTCGCCCAGGACTTCGCTCTCCAGCGGCTGCCAGGCCCGGGCCGTGACCCGCGCCAGCTCCTCGAAGGAGGCCGCGGGACCCCGCCGGCGGGCCGGGGCGGCCGGCACCACCTTGCCCGCGACCAGCGAGGATTCCGCGATGTGGACGGACACCCCGTCCTTCCTTGTGATCGTCAGCACACCCCCGGTCCAGGATGTGAGAACACCGACGGTGTCGGCGAAGGCGGGGGAGGTGCCGACACCCTCCAGCACCCGTCGTACAGAGACTCGTTTCCCCACGTCAGCCTGGGTGATACGGACCTCCAGCAGTCCACCGGCAGTGATTTCCACAGCTCTGTCCGCCCCTCCTGTTCGGATCGTGCCCGGGAACGGAGATACTAGGTGCGGGCATCGACGACGCCGCGCTCCCGCGCGAATGGACAGCCCTACCGAGGAGGAACGAGAGCGTGACCTACGTCATCGCGGAGCCTTGTGTCGACGTCAAGGACAAGGCATGCATCGAAGAGTGCCCCGTCGACTGCATCTACGAGGGCCAGCGGTCCTTGTACATCCACCCGGACGAGTGCGTCGACTGCGGCGCGTGTGAGCCGGTCTGCCCGGTCGAGGCCATCTTCTACGAGGATGACACCCCGGAGGAGTGGAAGGACTACTACAAGGCGAACGTCGAGTTCTTCGACGAGCTCGGCTCGCCCGGTGGTGCCTCCAAGCTCGGTCTGATCGAGCGCGACCACCCCTTCGTCGCCGCGCTGCCCGCCGGCATCAACGGCGAGCACTGACCGTTTCACGGCACACGCGCCCCTTCGGTCCCGTACGGCACTGCTGCCGGGCGGGACCGAGCCGTTTTCCCGCCCGTTTCCCGTACGTTTCCCGCCCCTGAGAGAGAGCAGAGCACCGTGGCCGCAGTTTCCGACCGTCTCCCCGCGTTCCCCTGGGACAAGCTGGAGCCGTACAAGAAGACGGCGGCGGCCCACGAGGACGGCATCGTCGACCTGTCCGTCGGCACGCCCGTCGACCCGGTGCCGCAGCTCGTCCAGGACGCCCTGACCGGCGCCGCCGACTCCCCGGGCTACCCGACGGTGTGGGGCACCCCCGCGCTGCGCGACGCGATCACCGGCTGGCTGCGCGGCCGGCTCGGGGCGAGCGCCGCCGGGCACCGCAACGTCCTGCCCGTCGTCGGCTCCAAGGAGCTGGTGGCCTGGCTGCCGACCCAGCTGGGCCTGGGCCCCGGGGACCAGGTGGCCTACCCGCGCCTGGCGTACCCGACGTACGAGGTCGGCGCGCGGCTGTGCGGGGCCGAGCCCGTGGTGTACGACGACCCGACGGAGCTGGACCCGGCCGGGCTGAAGCTGCTCTGGCTCAACTCCCCGTCCAACCCCACCGGAAAGGTCCTCGGCAAGGAGGAACTGATCCGGATCGTCGCCTGGGCCCGGGAACACGGGATCCTGGTCTTCAGCGACGAGTGCTACCTGGAGCTCGGCTGGGAGGCCGAGCCGGTCTCCGTCCTGCACGACGAGGTCTGCGGCGGCTCCTACGAGGGGCTCGTCGCCGTCCACTCGCTCTCCAAGCGCTCCAACCTGGCCGGCTACCGGGCGGCCTTCATCGCCGGCGACGAGCACGTCCTCGCCGAGCTGCTGGAGATCCGCAAGCACGGCGGCATGATGACCCCGGCGCCCGTCCAGGCCGCGGTGATCGCGGCCCTCGGCGACGACGCGCACGTGGCCGAGCAGCGCGGCCGCTACGCCGCCCGCCGCGAGGCACTGCGCACGGCCCTGGAGGGCCACGGCTTCCGCGTCGAGCACAGCGAGGCCAGCCTCTACCTGTGGGTGACCCGCGACGAGCCCTGCTGGGACACCGTCGCCCACCTCGCCTCCCTCGGCATCCTGGTGGCGCCGGGCGACTTCTACGGGGAGGCCGGCGCACGGTTCGTCCGCGTCGCCTTCACCGCCACCGACGAGCGGGTCGAGGCCGCGGTCAAGCGCCTCGGCTAGGCCGCACACGGAACGCACCGAGGGGCCGGGAGCGGTGTGCTCCCGGCCCCTCGGCGTTGCGGCGTGTGCGGAAGGCTCAGCCGCCCAGCGGCAGGGAGCCCAGCGGCAGGGCGCCGACCGGCAGGTCGTGGCCCACGGGCAGCTGCGAGAGCGGCAGCCCGCCCAGCATCTGGCCCGCGCTGCCCGCCACGTCCGAGGCGGGCGCGGCGGCGGGGAGGGCCTTGGTGGCGGTGCCGGCGACGTCCGCGGCCGCGCCGGTGGCCGCCCCGGTGGCGGCGGTGGCGTCGGCGGCGTCCGGGGCGGCGAGCGTGCCCAGCTGCGGCACGGACTCCAGGCCCGCGGCGCCGGCCACGCCGGCCGCACCGACCACGGGAGCGGTACCGGCTGCGAGGAGAAGCGCGGCGCGGGCGATCCGGCGGGTCAGGGGGAGGGACATGATGCTCCTAAGCGGTAGCGGCTGCGTACGCCGTGTACAACCGCTCCCGGGGGGTGACGAGTTGCGGAGGGCCCGGGTAAAGGATCAGTAACGCATCGTTTAATCGGCTTCCGTGACAAGCCCATCGGACCGCGCCCACCAGGGCTTCTGCCCCTCCGCGCCGCCCCGGACACGGGTACGCGGCCGCCCCCTTCCGGGGGACGGCCCGCACGCGCGAACGATCACGTCCCGTCGCCGGGACGGCCCCGGAGGCGCTGCTCCGGGGTCCTCAGCCGCTGCCGCGGGGCAGGAAGATCCGGACCTGGCCCGTGAGCGCCTCGTACGGGTCGGCGGCCGCGCCGCCCTTCGCACCGCCGGCCCCCTGGCGCCGCCACTCGCCCCGGTTCTCGCCCGCCACCCAGGCGAAGCCGTCGTACGAGACCCGGGTGATGCCCAGTTCCTTCGCCCGGGCCACCGCCCAGTGCGCCATCGCCCGGCCGCGCCGCGCCTCCGCCGGGCCGCCCCCGTCCTTCAGCCACAGGTCCACCTCGGGCTCCGGGACGGCCGCCGGCCGCGAGGGCCCCGCCGCCGCCCCGCCGGAGCCGGCCGAGGGGCTCGGCGCTGCCGTCGGGGTGGCGCGCGGCGTCGCCGAGGGCCTGGGAGCGGTGCTCGCCCCGGCCTTGGGCGCCGCGTGCAGGACGGGCCGGCCGGCGCCCAGGGCCTCCTTGCCGAAGGCCCGCCCCAGCTCCGCGCGGACCTTCTCCGGGTCCCCCTTCAGGGGGGCCGGGCCGGCGCAGGTCAGGGTGGCCGCGGTCTCGCCCTCGCCGAAGGCGGCCGTCACGACCGTCGCGTCCGGCTCGTGCTTGGCGTACGCCTGCGGGAACCCGCTGAGCTGCACCCGCTGCGCGGCCACCGTCAGCGGCAGCCGGGTGTAGCCGTTGACCTCCACCAGCCGGTCGTAGAAGATCCCCGCCGAGTACACCGGGTCCATGATCTGCTCGGGGGTGCCCCAGCCCTGCGAGGGCCGCTGCTGGAACAGGCCCAGGGAGTCCCGGTCGCCGTGGTCGAGGTTGCGCAGCCCCGACTCCTGCATCGCCGTCGCCAGCGCGATCGTCAGCGCCCGGTCCGGGAGCCCCTTGGAGATCCCGACGGCGGCTATCGTCGCCGCGTTCGACGCCTGTTCGGGGGTCATCTCGTACGTCTGGACCGCGCCGCCCGGTCCCGGGCCCTTCGCCGTCACCGTGCAGCGGGGGGCGCCGACGCCGCCGTTGGAATAGTGGTGCACCAGCACGTAACCGATCACCGCGAGCAGGACGGCCAGGCCCACGGCCGCGCGGAGCGGCCCGCGGCGGCGGGGACGGGGGCGATCGGTCTCGGACACGCGGCCCACCGTACTGGAGGCCGATATGACGTCCACCGAGCGGACACCGCCGGTACCCGCCCATCCCGGGGCGTTAGGGTCGGTTCATGTCCGAATCCGAGCTCGACCTCACCCTCGACGCCGCCGGGCTGACCGCCCGCCTCGTCGACATCCCCTCCGAGAGCGGCGACGAGAAGGTGCTCGCCGACCTCGTGGAAGACGCCCTGCGCGGGCTCGCGCACCTCACCGTCGACCGATACGGCAACAACGTCGTCGCCCGTACGCACCTCGGCCGCGCCGAGCGCGTCGTCCTCGCCGGGCACCTCGACACCGTGCCGATCGCCGGCAACGTCCCCTCCCGCCTGGACGAGAACGACGTCCTGTGGGGCTGCGGCACGACGGACATGAAGTCCGGGCTGGCCGTGCAGCTGAGGATCGCCGCGACGGTACCTGAGCCCAACCGCGACCTCACCTTCGTCTTCTACGACCAGGAGGAGGTCGCCGCCGACCTCAACGGTCTCGGCAAGGTCGCCGCGGCCCACCCCGACTGGCTGGCCGGGGACTTCGCGGTGCTGCTGGAGCCCTCCAACGCCGAGGTCGAGGGCGGCTGCCAGGGCACCCTGCGCGTCCTGCTGCACACCCGCGGCGAGCGCGCCCACTCCGCCCGCAGCTGGATGGGCTCCAACGCCATCCACGACGCGAGCCCGATCCTGGCGAAGCTGGCCGCCTACGAGCCCCGCAGGCCCGTCATCGACGGCCTGGAGTACCACGAGGGCCTCAACGCCGTCCGGATCGAGGGCGGAGTCGCCAACAACGTGATCCCCGACGCCTGCACGGTCACGGTCAACTTCCGCTACGCCCCCGACCGCACCGAGGCCGACGCGCTCGCCCACGTCAAGGAGGTCTTCGCGGACTGCGGCGTCGACTCCTTCACCGTCGACGACTCCTCGCCCGGCGCCCTCCCCGGCCTGTCCCACCCGGCGGCCGCCGCCTTCATGGAGGCGGTCGGCGGCCACGCCATGCCCAAGTTCGGCTGGACGGACGTCTCCCGCTTCAGCGCGCTGGGCGTCCCGGCCGTCAACTACGGGCCGGGTGACGCGCTGCTCGCGCACAAGGTCGACGAGCGCGTAGAGACCAAGGCGATCCTGCACTGCGAGGAGCGACTCCGCGCCTGGCTGACCTCGTAAATTCCCCCTCCCGTCACTTTTGTGCGCCTAACCTGATCCAACGATCAGCAGGAGGGAGCACATCATGGGCAACTCCGAAGGCAACGGGCCCCGGCGCCCCGAGGAGCAGCAGCTCGGGCCGGTGCTGCGCAGACGGGGTCAGGTGCAGGCGGGCAGCACGACGGACCAGCGGCTGCTCGATTCGGCCGGCCCCTCCGAGTGGGTGCACACCGATCCCTGGCGGGTCCTGCGCATCCAGTCGGAGTTCATCGAGGGCTTCGGCACGCTCGCCGAGTTGCCGCCCGCGATCAGCGTGTTCGGCTCGGCGCGCACCCCGGTGGGCTCCCCGGAGTACGAGGCGGGCGTACGGATCGGCAGCGCGCTCGTCGAGGCCGGGTTCGCCGTCATCACCGGCGGCGGCCCGGGCGCGATGGAGGCGGCCAACAAGGGCGCCCGCGAAGCGAACGGGATCTCGGTCGGCCTCGGCATCGAGCTCCCCTTCGAACAGGGGCTCAACCAGCACGTGGACCTCGGGCTGAACTTCCGGTACTTCTTCGTCCGCAAGACGATGTTCGTGAAGTACAGCCAGGGCTTCGTCGTACTGCCCGGCGGGTTCGGCACCCTGGACGAGATGTTCGAGGCGCTGACCCTGGTGCAGACGCAGAAGATCACCCGGTTCCCGATCGTGCTCTTCGGCACGGCGTACTGGGGCGGGCTCGTCGACTGGCTGCGCACCACGGTCATCGCGCAGGGCAAGGCGTCCGAGAAGGACCTCCACCTCTTCCACCTCACCGACGACGTGGACGAGGCGATCGCCCTGGTGACGAAGGAAGTCGGCAAGTAGGCACCCGGCCGCCCGGGCGCGGGTTCCACACCGCCGCCGGCGGTGTGGTCCCGCGGGGCGGCCTAGGCCAGCCCGCGGCGGGCGACGGCGGGCGGGCGGTGCCCCTGGATGGAGCGGACCATGTCGAGGACCTGCCGGGTCTCCGCGACCTCGTGGACCCGGTAGACCTGCGCGCCGAGCCAGGCCGAGACGGCCGTGGTCGCCAGGGTGCCCAGCAGCCGCTCCTTGACCGGCCGGTCCAGGGTCTCCCCGACGAAGTCCTTGTTGGACAGCGACACCAGCACCGGCCAACCGGTTCCGGTCATCTCCGCGAGGCGGCGGGTGGCCTCCAGGGAGTGCCGGGTGTTCTTCCCGAAGTCGTGGCCCGGGTCGATCAGGATCGACTCCCGGGGCACGCCGAGGGCCTCGGCCCGCTCCGCGAGCCCGACCGTGACGCGCAGGATGTCCTCCATGACGTCCTCGTACGAGGTGCGGTGCGGCCGGGTACGCGGCTCGACCCCGCCCGCGTGGGTGCAGACGATCCCCGCGCCGTAGCGCGCCGCGACCTCCGCCAGCTTGGGGTCCACCCCGCCCCAGGCGTCGTTCAGCAGGTCCGCCCCGGCCTCGCAGACGGCCTCGCCGACCTCGTGCCGCCAGGTGTCCACGCTGATCACCACGTCCGGGTGGCGGCGGCGCACCTGCGCCACGAAGCCGACCGTACGGCGGGCCTCCTCCGCGGCGTCCACGTGCTCGCCCGGGCCCGCCTTGACCCCGCCGATGTCGATGACGGCCGCGCCCTCGGCCACGGCCTGCTCGACCCGGTCCAGCGCGGGCCCGTCGCGGAAGGTGGCGCCCCGGTCGTAGAAGGAGTCCGGGGTCCGGTTCACGATGGCCATGATCACCGGCTCGTGGGTGTCGAACTCGCGCCTGCCCAGTCGCAGCATCCCGTTCTTTCCTCCTTCGGCGACCCTCGCGCCTCGTCTGCGACCTTAACCTGGTGGCCGGAGTCTCTCAGGGGAGTTGATCGTGTTCTGGTTCTTGCTGATCGCGCTGGTCGTGGTCGTGGCCGCGGTCACCCTCGCGGTGGTCGGCGGAGGGGCGGAGGCCGTCCTGCCCGAGGCCGAGCCCGACCGGGTGGCCGACGCCCTGCCGGAGACCCGTCCGGTGGTCCGGGAGGACATCGACGCGCTGCGGCTGCCGATCGCCCCGCGCGGTTACCGGATGGCCGAGGTGGACGACGTCCTCGACCGCCTGGCGGCCGAGCTCGCCGAGCGGGACGCGCGCATCGCGGAGCTGACGGCGGCGCGCACCCCGGCGGCCACCCAGGCGCAGGCCACGGCCCCGGCCACCGCCCCGGCCGAGGCTCCCGGGGACCGGGTCGACCTCGGCAAGGACGAGCGGTGAGCGGCGGCGGACTGCTGGCCGGACCGGACGGCGCCCTGCGCTGCCCGTGGGGGCTGGCCACCGAGGACTACGTCACCTACCACGACACCGAATGGGGCAAGCCCGTCCACGGCGACGACGCCCTGTACGAGCGGCTGTGCCTGGAGGCGTTCCAGTCGGGGCTGTCGTGGCTGACGATCCTGCGCCGGCGCGAGGGCTTCCGCAAGGCGTTCTGCGACTTCCGGATCGCGGCGGTCGCCCAGTTCGGCCCGGCCGACGCCGAGCGGCTCCTCGCCGACGAGGGGATCATCCGCAACCGCGCCAAGATCGAGGCCACCCTGGCCAACGCCAAGGTGCTGGCCGGCTGGCAGCCCGGCGAACTGGACGCGCTGATCTGGTCCCACGCCCCGCAGGAGCGGGGACGGGCCCCCAGGAACACCGGCGAGGTGCCGGCGGTCACCCCGGAGTCCACGGCCCTGGCCAAGGCCCTCAAGAAGGCGGGCATCCGTTTCGTCGGGCCCACCACGGCCTACGCGCTGATGCAGGCGTGCGGCCTGGTCGACGACCACCTCGCGGGCTGCGTCGCCCGCGAGGCGTGACGGCGGAGGTGTCCGCTCAGCGGCCCAGGTACGCGGGGGGCTGCTTGGCGAGGAACGCCTGGACGGCGATGGAGTGGTCCTCGGAGGCGCCCGCACGGGTCTGGAGGACGTCCTCGCGCTCCAGGGCCTCGGACAGGGAGTGCGAGGCCCCGTACGCGAGGGACTCCTTCAGGGCGGCGTAGGCCACCGTCGGGCCGGAGGCGAGGGCCCGGGCCACCGCCTCGGCCTCGGCGTGCAGGGAGTCCGCCGGGACCAGACGGTTGGCGATGCCCAGCTCGTACGCCTCCTGCGCCTTGACCGAGCGGGGGAACAGCAGCAGGTCGCCGGCGCGGGAGGCGCCGATCAGCCGGGGCAGCGTCCAGGAGACCCCGGAGTCGGCGGTCAGCGCGACACCGGCGAAGGAGGTGTTGAAGGAGGCGGTGTCGGCGACCACGCGGAAGTCCGCCGCCAGCGCGAACCCGAAGCCCGCCCCGGCCGCGACACCGTTGACCCCGGCCACCACGGGCTTGGGCATCTCGGTCAGGGCCCGCACGATCGGGTTGTAGTGCTCGGAGACGGTGGTCATGGTGAGCCGCGAGCCGCTCTCGCGGTCCGCCGCCAGGTTGCCGATGTGCTCCTTGAGGTCCTGGCCCACGCAGAAGGCCCGGGTGCCGGAGGCGGTCAGCAGGACCGCCCGCACGGCCGGGTCGGCGGCCGCCGCCTGCACGGCGTCGCGCAGGGCGACCTTGGCCTCCGTGTTCATGGCGTTCATCGCGTCGGGCCGGTTGATCGTGACCTTCGCGAGTCCGTCGGTCACTTCGTAGAGCACGCTGTCGGCCATGGCGGGGGTCCCCCTTCGTCGCGGGTGTGGCTACCGGCCGGTACCGGCCGGTCCAAGGGTCAGCATGGCGGACGCGACCACCGCCGGGCATGTGATGTGCGTCAAACGAAGCGGAGCCACTTCCCCGGGAGCGGCGGCGAAGTATCGCAGGCGGATCCCCGAAATGAGTGGTTTTGGCCGAGCGCGTTGCCCAAGCGTTCCCTGCCGATGTTGGTCATCGGGTCCTGACATGCGGGATAATGGCTGGGAAGCAATGTGTTCGATGCCGGGTATTAGGCGCCTGAACGGGGCCGTCGGCTGACGATGAGCTGGTTTCAGGAAGGGGAACGAGCATGGCGGCCATGAAGCCGCGGACGGGCGACGGCCCGCTCGAGGTCACCAAGGAGGGGCGAGGCATCGTCATGCGCGTACCGCTCGAAGGCGGCGGTCGGCTTGTCGTCGAGCTGACTCCGGACGAGGCGGACGCCCTGGGTGACGCCCTGAAGAAGGTCGTCGGCTGACACTCGACGCCACAGAACCCCACACCGCCCCGCCGCTCTCCAGCGGCGGGGCGGTGTTCTTCGTCCGGGGCCCTCGGGGAGGGCGGCGGCTACCGCCGCACCGCGCACAGCAGGCCGTCGCCCACCGGCAGCAGCGCGGACTCCAGCGCCGGGCTCTCGCGGACGCTGCGCAGCAGCTCCCGCACCCGCAGGACCTCCACCGGCTGCGCGGCGGAGTCGACCGTACGCCCGTCCGAGAAGACCCCCTCGAAGCACACCAGCCCACCCGGCCGCAGCAGACGCAACGATTCCGCGAGGTAGTCCAGCGACTCGGTGGGGTCCCCGTCGCAGAACACGAGGTCGTACCCGCCGTCGGCGAGCCGGGGCAGCACGTCCAGGGCGCGCCCCGGGATGAACCGGGCCCGGTTCCCCGCGAAGCCGGCGGCGCGGAACGCCTGTCGGGCGAATGCCTGCCGGTCCGGCTCGGGGTCGACCGTGGTCAGCACGCCGTCCGGCCGCATCCCGTGCAGCAGGTGGATGCCGGAGACCCCGGTCCCGGTGCCGATCTCGGCGACCGCCTTGGCGTCCGCGGTGGCGGCGAGCAGACGCAGCGCGGCCCCGGTACCGGGGGAGACGGGGCGCAGGCCCGCTTCCCTGGACCGGTCGCGGGCCCATCGCAGAGCGTCGTCCTCGGCGACAAACGCGTCGGCGAACGCCCAGCTCGTCTGCCGGTTGCCGGTAATGACCCTCTCCTGTCCCCATAGTTGGCGCAACGGTGACTGTATCCGCTGACGTCGGGAACCCGCAGATGGGACCGGGCGTTGGGAGGGTGAGAGGCGGGATGGAGGGGACGCCGGCGGGCAGATCGGCGGCGCGGACCCGAGTCCCGGGCAAAGAAACTGCAAAAATGCTTATCCAGAGCTGACGGGAGGGGTGGCTATGGTAGGGGCTCCACTGGACACCACCAGAGCCGACAGGGGAGGTGCGGCTGCGCCTGTGGATCGTGGCGGCGTCCTCAGACGTCTCCTCTGGTCGGCGGGTGAGCCGAAATCCGTGACCTACACCGCTGACCGTTTCCACACCGCCCACACCGCGACCACCGCGACCTTTGCCGCCGATGCGGGCTCCCAGGCGTGGACCCCTCCCACCTGGGAGGAGATCGTCAGCACGCACAGCGCGCGGGTCTACCGCCTCGCCTACCGCCTGACGGGCAACCAGCACGACGCCGAGGACCTGACGCAGGAGGTCTTCGTCCGCGTCTTCCGCTCCCTGTCCACGTACACGCCCGGCACCTTCGAGGGCTGGCTGCACCGCATCACCACCAACCTCTTCCTGGACATGGTCCGCCGCAAGCAGCGGATCCGCTTCGACGCGCTCGGCGACGACGCCGCCGAGCGGCTGCCGAGCCGTGAGCCGTCCCCGCAGCAAGTGCTGCACGACACCCACTTCGACGCCGACGTGCAGCAGGCGCTGGACACCCTCGCGCCCGAGTTCCGTGCCGCCGTGGTGCTCTGCGACATCGAGGGCCTGTCCTACGAGGAGATCGCCGCCACCCTCGGCGTGAAGCTCGGCACCGTCCGCAGCCGCATCCACCGCGGCCGCTCGCACCTGCGCAAGGCGCTCAAGCACCGCTCGCCCGAAGCCCGGGCGGGGCAGCGTGCGCTGGCGGGCGTGGCGGTGGGTGCCCCCGGCGCCGGGGGAGAGGGCGGACCGGAGTGAGCGGAGTCAGTCCGTCCCCCGCCGAACAGCACCTGGGCGACCGGCTCGCCGCCCTGGTGGACGGGGAGCTGAAGCACGACGCCCGCGAGCGGGTGCTGGCCCATCTGGCGACCTGCGCCAAATGCAAGGCCGAGGCCGATGCGCAGCGACGGGTGAAGAGCCTGTTCGTGGAGAGCGCCCCGCCGCCGCTTTCCGCCGGACTGCTGGCCCGGCTGCAGGGCCTGCCGGGCGCCGCTCCCGAGGGACCCGCCGGCCCGGGCGGCTCCGCCGCGCCTGGCGGCCCTGGAGGCGACCCTTTCGCCGCCTTCGGTTACGCCCCGCCGCCCGCCGCGCGCCAGGGGTTCCCGATCCATGAGGTGGGGCGCCCCAGACGCCGGCTCGCCTTCGTCGCGGCCGGGGCCGTGTCGCTGGCCGCGATCGCGCTGGGCGGCGCGCTCCCGCTGGACGCCATCGAGCCGAACGCCCGGGGCGAGGCGCCGGCCTCCCGGCCCGGCCCGTCGGTCCCCCTGACCGACGCCGCCGTCCGCGACCTGCTGCCCCTGCCCGACGCCGTCCGCACCCTCACCCCCTCCGCCCCCCTGCCCCCGCCCGTCTCCTCGCCCCCGGTCTCCGCCGTACCGGCCTCCCTGTCCCGCTGACCACCCCGCCCCGGGGCCAGCGCCGGTGACCGGTACCTGGTTGAATCTGCGGCACACGCGCCGCCCCGCGGTGCGCCAGGCCCGCGGGGGAGCGACCATGCCCGACAGTCCCAACACCGACCCAGCCCCCACCCCCGCACCCGGGGCGGGGCGGGAAGCCGTGCCCGAGGCCCCGCCGGCGGTGCGGTACGACCCCTGGGCCGTTCAGCCGCTCCAGGTGGCGGACGACCAGGGGGCGCCGCGCCGGGGCGGCCCGTCGGGGTGGCAGCTGGCGGTGTTCGGGGTGGTGATCGCGCTCCTCGCCGGAGGTGTCGGCGGATGGCTGGGCATCCTCGCCGAGCGCCGCACCGGCACCCGCCTGGAGCTTCCGCAGGCGGCCGTGGACAACAGGGGCCGGGCCCCCGACAGCGTGGCCGGCATCGCGGCCACCGCCCTGCCCGGTGTCGTCACCCTGCACGTCAGCGGCGGCGAGGGCAGCGGCACCGGCACCGGCTTCGTCCTGGACGAACAGGGCCACATCCTCACCAACAACCACGTCGTGGCCGACGCCAAGGACATAACGGTCACCTTCAGCACCGGCGACAGCGTCACCGCCGAGCTGGTCGGCCGCGACAGCGGCTACGACCTGGCCGTCGTCAAGGTCACCGGCGTCCGCGGCCTGCACCCCCTGGCCCTCGGGAACTCCGAGAACGTCCGCGTCGGAGACCCCGTCGTCGCCATCGGCGCCCCCTTCGACCTCTCCAACACCGTCACCGCGGGCATCATCAGCGCCACCGGCCGCCCCATCACGGCGGGCGGCGACAAGGGCGGCGACAAGGGCGGCGGCAGTGACGTCAGCTACGTCGACGCCCTCCAGACCGACGCCCCCATCAACCCGGGCAACTCCGGCGGCCCGCTCCTGGACTCCCGCGCCCACGTCATCGGCATCAACAGCGCCATCCGCGGCGCCGACAAGGGCGAGGACGACGGCGACCGCACCCGCCAGAGCGGCAGCATCGGCCTCGGCTTCGCCATCCCCGTCAACCAGGGCAAGCGCGTCGCGGAGGAACTCATCCGCACCGGCCACGCCACCCACCCCGTCATCGGGGTCACCTTGGACATGCAGTACACCGGCGACGGAGCCCGGGTCGACACCAAGGGCGCGGACGGCAAGGCCGCCGTGACCGCCGACGGCCCCGGCGCCCGCGCAGGCGTCCGCCCCGGCGACGTGATCACCAAGGTGGACGGGGTCCGCGTCCACGGCGGCGACGAGCTGATCATCAAGATCCGGGCCCACCGGCCCGGCGACCGCCTCGCCCTGACCGTGCTGCGCGAGGGCCGCGAACGCACCCTGGACGTGGTCCTCGGCTCGGCCAGCGGCTCCTGAGGGCAGGCGTCCACCGGGCGAACGGGGGGCGACGGCCGGGTGAATCCGGCGAAGGGTCCGCACCGGCGTAGGGGAGGGCCGGGATCGCCGGGTACCGTTGGACCGGGCCGGAAGTGAGAGAGCCGAGGAGCGGCAAGGTGTTCAACGACATAGGCGCACTCGAACTCGTCACCATCGTGGTGCTCGCCATCCTCATCTTCGGGCCGGACAAGCTCCCGAAGGTCATCCAGGACGTCTCCGGCTTCATCCGCAAGATCCGCGCGTTCTCGGACAGCGCCAAGCAGGACATCCGCTCCGAACTCGGCCCCGAGTTCAAGGACTTCGAGTTCGAGGACCTCAACCCGAAGACCTTCCTGCGCAAGCAGCTCGCCGAGAACGAGGACCTCCAGGAGCTGCGCACCAGCTTCGACCTCCGCAAGGAGCTGAACGAGGTCACCGACGCGGTCAACAGCCGCGAGACCGGGCCCGCGCCCACCGCCGCCCCGGCGTCCGCCACGCCCGCCGCCGGAGCCGGTCCGGATCTGCTGAAGAAGCCCGCCGCACCGGCCCCTGAGCCCCGTACGCCCTTCGACGCCGACGCCACCTGAGCGGCAGCCTGCCCGGCGATCCGGGGCCGGATGGCTATCCTCCATCCGGATCCCACGGAAGCGAAAGGCCGCCCATGGAGACGACGAGCACGAGCAGCAGCCGGGTGGGCGCACAGCCCGCCGAAGCCACCGCCCCGCAGCCCGAGCCGGCCGGAACGGCGGCGGAGCCCCCACAGTCCGGCGCGCCCGTCCCGGCGGCCCGCCGCACCGCCGAGGGGTACCTGAGGGCCGATTTCCCCTGGTACGGGCTGGACGGCGCCTTCACCGGCCCCCGCTGGCTGATGCAGGTCGGCACCGGCGCCGACGGCACCGTGGAGCACGGCTCCACCGGGCACGGGGACGAGCCCTCCGTCCGGGGCGAGATCGCCACCGGGGAGAAGGAGCGGTTCGCGGTGGTGGTCACCGTCGCCAGCAACCCCCTGCGCCGCAGCGGGGACGGCACCGGCGTCCTGGAGGCCACCTCGGTCTCCTCGGCCGCCTGGCTGGCCGGCTCGGGGCTGCTGGCCTACAGCTGGCCCCCGCAGATGGACCACACCCTGCGCGACGACTGGCTGGACCAGCAGACGGAGGCGGCGTGGGAGCTCGCCGACGACCTCGACGGTCCGGACTGGTCGACGCTGTCGCTGCCGGTGGACGGTGTGCCGACGCCGTTCCACTACCGGGAGTCGGAGTTCGGGTGGGTGCTGGCCGGATCCACCGGGAGCGGGGTGCACCTGGGGGCGTACGGGCGGGGGATGAGCGCGTACGGGCTCGGCTTCTCCGCCATCGCCGACCTGGGGACGTACGAGTAGCCCGGATCGGGGCCAGGGGTCCGGGGTACGGGAAAGGGCACCGCCTGACGGCGGTGCCCTCTTCCTAGAACTTGTTGCGCGGGGTGATGCCCAGGGACATGCCCGAGAGGCCGCGGGCCCGGCCGCCCAGCTTGCCGGCGATCGTGCGCAGGGCCGCGCCCGCCGGGGAGTCGGGGTCCGCCAGGACGACCGGGGTGCCGTTGTCGCCGCCCTCGCGCAGCCGGACGTCGATCGGGATCTGGCCGAGGACCGGCACCGTGGCGCCGGTGGTCTTCGTCAGGCCGTCCGCGACGAGCTGGCCGCCGCCGGTGCCGAAGACGTCCACCATCTCGTCGCAGTGCGGGCACGGCAGGCCCGACATGTTCTCCACGACGCCGACGATCTTCTGGTGCGTCTGCACGGCGATCGAACCGGCCCGCTCCGCCACCTCGGCCGCGGCCTGCTGCGGGGTGGTGACGACCAGGATCTCGGCGTTCGGCACCAGCTGCGCCACCGAGATGGCGATGTCACCCGTGCCCGGCGGGAGGTCCAGCAGGAGCACGTCCAGGTCGCCCCAGAACACGTCGGCCAGGAACTGCTGGAGCGCGCGGTGCAGCATCGGGCCGCGCCACACCACCGGGGCGTTGCCCGGGGTGAACATGCCGATGGAGATGACCTTCACCCCGTGCGAGGACGGCGGCATGATCATGTTCTCGACCTGGGTCGGCCTGCCGTCCACGCCCAGCATCCGCGGCACGCTGTGGCCGTAGATGTCGGCGTCGACCACGCCCACCTTCAGGCCGTCGGCCGCCATCGCCGCCGCCAGGTTGACCGTGACGGAGGACTTGCCCACGCCGCCCTTGCCGGAGGCCACCGCGTAGACACGCGTCAGCGAGCCCGGCTTGGCGAAGGGCACCTCGCGCTCGGCGGTGCCGCCGCGCAGGGTGGCGGCGAGCTCCTTGCGCTGCTCGTCGCTCATCACGTCCAGGGTGACGGAGACGGAGGTGACGCCGGCGACCTGCGCGACGGCGTCGGTGACGTTCTTGGTGATGGTCTCGCGCATGGGGCAGCCCGACACCGTCAGGTAGACCGTGACGGCGACCGCGCCGCCGTCGCCGATCTCCACCGATTTGACCATGCCGAGTTCGGTGATCGGCCGGTGGATCTCGGGGTCGTTGACCGTCGCCAGCGCGTCCAGGATCGCGTCCTGCTCCGGCACGGCGGCGGAGGGTGTCTCGGTAGCCATGCCCCGATGGTACGGCTCGGTAGCAGCGCTCGGGTAAGCCCGTCAGCGGTCGCCTTCGTCACTTTCGCCGGAGAACAGCCGCCGCTCGTCCATCTCCTTGATCAGGTCCTGGAACTCCGAGCGGATCCAGTCGCGGGTGGCCACCTCGCCCAGGCCCATCCGCAGCGCCGCGATCTCCCGGGTCAGGTACTCGGTGTCCGCGATCGACCGCTCGTTCTGCTTGCGGTCCTGCTCGTGGGTGACCCGGTCCCGGTCGTCCTGCCGGTTCTGCGCGAGCAGGATCAACGGGGCCGCGTAGGACGCCTGGAGGGACAGCATCAGCGTCAGGAAGATGAAGGGGTACTGGTCGAAGCGCAGGTGGTCCGGGGCGAAGATGTTCCACAGCACCCACACCACGATGACCAGGGTCATCCAGACGATGAACCGGCCCGTGCCGAGGAACCGCGCCACCCGCTCCGACAGTCGCCCGAACGCCTCCGGGTCGTACTCGGGCAGCAGCCTGCGCCGGGCCTGGCGCGGCTGGTCCAGCCGTACCCGGGACCGGGTCAGCGCGCTGGCCCCCGAGGGCGCGCCGGCCCGCGCCCGCTCGGAGGAACGTTCCGTCCGCTCGGCCCGCTGCCGCGCGGCCTCCTCCAGCCGCTCCGGGAGCCTCTCGCGGGCCTGCTCGCGCCGCTCCCGGCGGCGCTCGCGCGCGCCCTCGCCGCGTCCGCGTTCAGTGGCCACGTACGGCCTCCTCGGAGTGGAAGTCCGTCTCCCGCCAGTCCTCGGGCAACAGGTGGTCCAGGACGTCGTCGACCGTCACCGCGCCCAGCAGCGAGCCGCTCTCGTCGACGACCGGCGCCGCGACCATGTTGTACGCGGCCAGGTAGCTCGTCACCACGGGCAGCGAGGCGTCCGGGGGCAGCGGCGGCAGGTCCGTGTCCACGATCGAGCTGACCAGGGTGAACGGGGGGTCGCGCAGCAGCCGCTGGAAGTGGACCGTCCCCAGGTACTTGCCCGTCGGCGTCTCGTCGGGGGGCCGGCAGACGTACACCTGCGCGGCCAGCGCCGGCGACAGGTCCGACTGCCGTACGCGGGCCAGCGCGTCGGCGACGGTCGCGTCGGGCCGCAGCACGATCGGCTCGGTGGTCATCAGACCGCCCGCGGTGTTCTCCTCGTACGACAGCAGGCGGCGCACATCGGCCGCGTCGTCCGGCTGCATCAGCGTCAGCAGCCGCTCCTGGTCGTCCTCGGGCAGCTCCGAGAGCAGGTCGGCCGCGTCGTCCGGGTCCATCGCCTCCAGGACGTCGGCGGCGCGCTCCTCCTTGAGCTTGCCGAGGATCTCCACCTGCTCGTCCTCGGGCAGCTCCTCCAGGACGTCCGCGAGCCGGTCGTCGTCGAGGGCGTTGGCCACCTCGGCGCGCCGCTTCGGCGTCAGGTGGTGCAGGACGTTCGCCACGTCCGCGGGACGCATCTGCTCGAAGGTGGCGACCAGGTTCTCGGCGCCCTGGCCCTCCTCCTCCAGGGAGAAGCCGGTCACCGCCGACCACTCCACCGTCAGCGTCTCGCCGCGGCGGCGCAGCGCGCCCGCCTTGCCCTTGCGGACGAAGATCCGGTCGATCTCCCAGTCGCGGCGGGCCGGGAGCTGCTGGATGGCCACGTCGAGCACGGTGACCTCCTCGCCGCTGGCCACCAGCGTCACCCGGCGGTCCAGCAGCTCGCCGATGATCAGCCGCTCGGTGGGGCGCTGCTCGAACCGCCGCATGTTGACGACACCGGTGGTGATGACCTGCCCGGACTCCACGCCCGTCACCCGGGTCATCGGCAGGAAGATGCGGCGCCGGCTGACCACCTCGACCACCAGTCCCAGCAGCCGGGGCGGGCGCCCGCCGACGCGCAGCATCGCGACGAGGTCACGCACCCGGCCGACCTGGTCGCCGTTGGGGTCGAAGACGGGCACGCCCGAGAGGTGCGAGACGAAGATCCGCGGGGCGCCTGCACCCATCCGAGCGCCTCCTAGAGCGTCGATCACCAGTCCTGCCGAGCCTCAGGCTAGCTGCTGCCGGGGGAAAGCGTCCTGGTGGGGCGGTCCGGCCGGGGGTCCGGCGGGGGCCGTCGCGCAGGCGGGTACGCTGCCTGCTGCTCCCCTCCGGACCACCGCGGGGAGACCACCCCAGCCGGCCAGCGACGAGAGGCACCCGACGTGACCGCCTACCCCTCCGCCGTCCGGCTGCGCCGGGCCGCCGTCATCGGCGCCCTGTGCGCGGGCATCGCCGTCACCCAGGCGGGCTGCGCGGAGAAGACGGACCCCGACAAGGGGACGAACGGGGTCGGCAAGCAGACGCCGGAGAAGATCGAGAGCCAGGCGAAGGCCGCGGCCGCCGCCGCCGGCTCCGTCCACCTCTCCGGGACCCTGGTCAGCGGAGGCAAGTCCTTCACCCTCGACCTCCGGCTCAAGGCCGACGGCGGCTCCGGCGAGGTGAAGTCGCAGGCGGACACCTTCCAGGTGCTGCGGGTCGGCGAACAGCTGTACCTGAAGGCCAGCGCGGCCTTCTGGGGGAAGTCGGACTCGGCCGGCAAGCTCGGCGACAAGTACGTGAAGGTGCCGCAGAGCGACCCCACCTACAAGCAGTTCCGCGGGTTCACCGACATGCACGTCCTGCTCGACGGACTGCTGGGCCTCCAGGGCAAGCTCGCCAAGGGCGGCTACACCACCGTCGGGCACACCCGCGCGGTACCGGTCTCGGCCGACGCCGGCAAGGGCGGCAAGCTGACGGTCTCCCTGGAGGGGACCCCGTACCCGCTGCTGATGGAGCGGGCGGGCGGGGCGGGCCGGGTGGAACTGTCCGAATGGGGCAAGACCTTCCCGCTGGAGGCTCCGGCGCAGGACCAGACCGTGGACTACGGCTCCCAGCTGCCGACCACGAAGGACGGGCCCGCCAAGGACGGCACGGGCGCCGCCTCCCCGGCCCCGTCCAAGAGCTCCGGCGGGGGCGGCAAGGGCACCGGCGGCGCCGGCTCCTCCGGCCAGGGCTCGGACCCCACCGGCGGCTGACCGCCCCCCTCACCCTGCGACGCCTACAGCCCCAGCCGCTTCTTCCGCTTCAGCAGCAGCTTCGGCAGCGCCGCCGGAACCGCCCTGCGCGTGGTCACCGGGGTCTCCAGCGGGGCCGCGGCCAGCGAGCCCACGGGCAGCCGGCCGGCCACCGCCACCGGCTCCAGGCGCAGCACCCGGCACTCCCGGGCCCAGCGCTCGGTCATCTGCTCGGAGTCGGGGGCGTTCAGCCGCTTGCCCTTGAGCTCGGCGACGGCCGCCTCCCACGGCTGCGTGCGCGGCGCGAGCTCCCGTACGGCCGCGGTCCAGGCCACGAGCCGGCCGCCCTTGTCCTTGCTGCGTACGGTCACCTCGGCGGCGGCGCCGTCGGCGAGCCCCGGGAACGGCTGCTCGCCGGGCCCGTCGCCGAGCACGTGCGCGGCGCCGTCCACCCAGGCGTGCCACAGCGCCCGGTCGGCGCCGGCGCCGCGGACCCAGATCAGCCCGGACTTCTTGGTGGCCTCCTCGACGAGGGCCAGGTCGAGTGCGCTGAGAGTCATGCGCACAGCGTAGGGCGTGCGCCGACGCCCGCTACAGCCAGCCGTTGCGTCGCAGCGTCCGGTGGATGGCGAAGCAGCTGCCGACGATCGCGGCCATCACCATCGGATAGCCGTAGCGCCAGTGCAGCTCGGGCATGTGCTCGAAGTTCATCCCGTACACCCCGCAGATCATCGTGGGGACGGCGATGATCGCCGCCCACGAGGTGATCTTGCGCATGTCCTCGTTCTGGGCGACGGACGCCTGGGCCAGGTTGGCCTGGAGGATGGAGTTCAGCAGCTCGTCGAAGCCGATGACCTGCTCGTGCACCCGGGCGAGGTGGTCGGCGACGTCGCGGAAGTACTTCTGGATACCGGGGTCCACCAGCCGCATGGGCCGCTCGCTCAGCAGCTCCATCGGCCGCAGCAGCGGCGAGACCGCCCGCTTGAACTCCAGCACCTCGCGCTTGAGCTGGTAGATGCGGCCCGCCTCGCCACCCCGGGCGACGCCCTTGGCGGGGGCGGCGAAGACCGCGCTCTCCACCTCGTCGATGTCGTCCTGCACGGCCGCGGCCACCGCGATGTAGCCGTCCACCACGTGGTCGGCGATCGAGTGCAGTACCGCCGAGGGGCCCCGGGTGAGGAGCTCGGGGTCGTCCTGGAGCCGGTGGCGCAGGGTCCGCAGGGAGCCCTGGCCGCCGTGCCGGACGGTGATGACGAAGTCGGGGCCGGTGAAGCACATCACCTCGCCGGTCTCCACCACCTCGCTGGTGGCGGTCAGTTCGGCGTGCTCCACGTAGTGGATCGTCTTGAAGACCGTGAACAGGGTCTCGTCGTACCGCTCCAGCTTCGGACGCTGGTGGGCGTGGACCGCGTCCTCCACGGCGAGGGGGTGCAGCCCGAAGGTGGCGGCGATCCCTGCGAACTCCGCCTCGGTGGGCTCGTGCAGCCCGATCCAGGCGAACCCGCCGTCCTCCCGGACCCGGCGCAGCGCCTCACGGGGGGTCAGGCAGTCGCCCTGGGCGCGCCGGCCGTCGCGGTAGACGGCGCAGTCGACCACCGCGCTGCTCGCCGAGGGGTCGCGGGTGGTGTCGTAGCCGGGCTGGACGGGGGTGGACCTGCGCAGTGCCGGGCGGACGGCGGCACGGAGGTAGGGCAGCATCGACATGGCAGGCTCCTTCTCGCGCACGGCTGCGGCCGCACGGGTGGGAGACCCTCCGGCGGCGGGCGGGCGGGCCCGTGCGGACGGAGGGAAACAGGACGGGAGGACAAAGTTCTGCCGTCGCTCTTCTGCTGATCAGAAGATCAAAGGGGGCTGGAGCCGCCCTGGAAAGTCGCCGAAGAGCGATTGGTACTGCACGATCGACTTCGGTCCATCGCAGCCCCACCTCCTCCGGCCGGTCCCCCGTGGAGGACGTCCTGTCGCCGGAGCCCTGAATCAACGCTTCTGCGCGCGGCCCCGACCAGCTGTCAACACTATCAGCCGACGGATGGTCAAACGCATGTCTTTACCCGGCGGATAGGAGTTCTATGCTCGCTCCATGGCAGAAATTCCGGCCCTCGTCGAAGCCCGGCTCCGCAGCGCGTTCGGCGAACCCGACGCCCGCGCCGCCGTCACCTTCCTGGGCACCGACCGCATTGAGGTCCTCCGCTTCACCGAGGGCGACCTCGTCCGGTACGCGACCCTCGGCATGTCCGCGCACCCCATGACCGACCCGACCGCCGTGGTCGCCGACCCGGTGCGCGGCCCGCGCGCCGAGCTGCTGCTGACCGTACGGGCGGGGCTCGCGCCCACCGACAAGGTGCTGCGGCCCCTCGCGGTGCTGGCGGCCTCCCCGGTGGTGGAGGGGCTGGTGGTGGCGCCGGGAGCCTCCCTCGACGTCGGCGAACCGCTGTGGGACGGGGCGCCGTTCACCTCGGTCCTCGTCGCGGAGCCGGGCGGGCTGGTGGAGGACCTCGCCCTGGACGAGCCGATGGACCCCGTCCGCTTCCTGCCGCTGCTGCCGATGACGGCGAACGAGGCCGCCTGGAAGCGGGTGCACGGCGCCGCCGCCCTCCAGGAGCGCTGGCTCGCGCGCGGCACGGATCTGCGGGACCCTCTGCGTACGGCCGTCGCACTGGACTGAGCACGGTGCCCCCCCGGGTGCGGACGCCATCCATCCGGACGGGTGATCGCGTCTTGACGGGGCGCCGGGCGGGGAGGAGCGTGCTTCCTATGAGGGGCGAACCGAGTTGCCCGAGGTGTGGTGGCCGGGTGCGCGCGCCCGGTCTTTTCTCCGACTCCTGGCAGTGCGCCGTGCACGGCCCCGTCCACCCGCTCCAGCCCGTGATCCCGCCCAGCGTGGAGGGTCTGGGCGTGGTGGCGAACCGGTCCAAGGTCCCGGTGTGGATGCCGTGGCCGCTGCCGGTGGGCTGGCTGTTCACCGGCGTCGCGTACGCCGGTGACGACCGGACGGGCGGCCGGGCCACGGTCGTGGCCTGCACGGGCCCCGGCCCGCTGGGCGGTCTGGGCGAGCTGCTGCTGGTCGCGGAGGAGCTGGGCGTCGGGCTCGGCGCCCGGTTCGCGGGCATCGACGGCCCCGACCCCGGCGCGGGTCTCGACGTCTCCGGCCCCGCGCACACGAAGGTCGTCGCCGACGGCCGGCCGACACCGCTGTGGCACGTCTCGGGCGTACCGGAGGACCGGGCGGTGTTCGCGGGCGAGGCGGGCGGCCTGTGGCTGTGGGCCATCGTATGGCCGGAACAATCCGGGCTGCTCATGTACGACGAACTCGTCCTGGCCGACCTGCGCGACGCGGGCGCGGAGGTCGAACTGGTCCCCTGCGGCGCCCTGAGCCCGCGCATCCTCGGGCCCTGAGGCGGCCCTAAGGCGGCCCCGAGGGGGCCCTGAGGGCCGCACACCCGAGCGGATCCGGCAGGTCACGGCACAGGTACCCTGGAGTGTCCCCCGGCTGTGGCCGGGAGGCGCCCCCACCTCGTCCGTCCGACCCCTGGAGCCCGGCTGTGCGCATCGACCTGCACGCCCACTCCACGGCTTCCGACGGTACCGACACCCCCGCCGAGCTGGTGCGGGGCGCCGCGGCGGCCGGGCTGGACGTGGTCGCGCTGACCGACCACGACACCGTCGCGGGATACGCCGAGGCCATCGCGGCCCTGCCGCACGGGCTCACCCTGGTCACCGGGGCCGAGCTGTCCTGCCGGCTCGACGGGATCGGGCTGCACTTGCTGGCCTACCTCTTCGACCCGCGGGAGCCCGAGCTCGCCCGCGAGCGCGAGCTCGTGCGCGACGACCGGACCCCGCGCGCCCAGGCCATGATCGGCAAGCTCCAGGAGCTCGGCGTCGGCGTGACCTGGGAGCAGGTGGCCCGGATCGCCGGGGACGGCTCCGTCGGGCGCCCTCACATCGCGACCGCCATGGTCGAGCTGGGGGTCGTCCCCACCGTCTCCGACGCGTTCACCGCGGACTGGCTCGCCGACGGCGGCCGCGCGTACGCCGAGAAGCACGAGCTCGACCCGTTCGACGCCATCCGCCTGGTCAAGGCGGCCGGCGGGGTCACCGTCTTCGCGCACCCCGCCGCCGTCAAGCGCGGCACCTGCGTGCCCGAGGAGGCGATAGCCGCCCTCGCGGCCGCGGGCCTGGACGGCATCGAGGTGGACCACATGGACCACGACACCGACACCCGCGCGCGCCTGCGCGCACTGGCGGGGGACCTGGGTCTGCTGACCACCGGCTCCAGCGACTACCACGGCAGCCGCAAGACCTGCCGTCTCGGGGACTGCACCACCGACCCCGAGATCTACGGCGAGATCACGCGCCGCGCGACGGGGGCCTTCCCCGTCCCGGGCGCAGGCGGAGACGCCCGCGCCTGAGCGCCGCCACCCGCCGCCCCTGCGGTCGGTCGCCGCGCCCATGCACGCCCTCCCCCCTCGCCCTTTCTCGTAACACCCCTCTATGCAAGGCATCACTGTGTTCGATTTCGCCGTCTTCGGATCCCTTTTTCTCACGCTTTTTGTGATTATGGACCCGCCAGGCATCACGCCGATCTTCCTCGCCCTGACCTCGGGCCGTGCCGCCAAGGTCCAGCGCCGTATGGCCTGGCAGGCCGTGTGCGTCGCCTTCGGCGTGATCGCCACCTTCGGCATCTGCGGCCAGCAGATCCTGGACTACCTGCACGTCTCCGTCCCGGCGCTGATGATCGCCGGTGGTCTGCTGCTCCTGCTGATCGCCCTCGACCTGCTCACGGGCAAGACCGACGAGCCCAAGCAGACCAAGGACGTCAACGTCGCCCTCGTCCCGCTGGGCATGCCGCTGCTGGCCGGTCCCGGTGCGATCGTCTCCGTCATCCTGGCCGTGCAGAAGGCCGACGGGTTCAGCGGACAGCTCTCCGTGTGGACCGCGATCGCGGCCATGCACGTGGTGCTGTGGCTGACCATGCGCTACTCACTGGTGATCATCCGGATCATCAAGGACGGCGGCGTCGTCCTCGTCACCCGCCTCGCCGGCATGATGCTCTCCGCCATCGCCGTCCAGCAGATCATCAACGGCGTCCTCCAGGTCATCCACACGGCCTGACCGCCCCCGGACGTACGAACGCCCCCGTACCGCAAGCGGTACGGGGGCGTTCGGAAGCATCAGGAGGACGCACTCTCGGCCGGTCGGATCAGGATGCGCTGGCCGATGGAGGCCGCCTGCTGCACGATCCGGTTGACGGAGGCCGCGTCCACGACGGTGCTGTCCACGGCGGTTCCGTCGACATCGTCCAGGCGCAGAATCTCGAAGCGCATGGCTTCTCCCTTCGTCGGTGTTCTCCTTGCACAGGGTTCAACCAGGCGCCCTACAGAAACATTCCCTACGCTAAGGAAATTTTTTCCTTAGCTAACTACTGCGGGGTCAAGGATCGCCAGAAGGTGACTAGAGAACCGGCCGTGACCTGCGGGTTCTCCGCGTTCGGGGAGTGCTCGGCGCCCTCGACCACCACTCGGGAAGCCCCCAGACGAGCGGCCATCTCGTCCATCAGCGGCACCGGCCAGGCGTAGTCGGCCACCCCCGAGAGGACCAGCTTGGGCAGCGGCAGCTCCGCCAGCTCCGCCACCCGGTCCGGCTCGGACACCAGCACCCGGCCGGTGGTGATCAGCTGCTCCGGGACGGTGGCCAGCCAGCGCTCGCGCAGGAAGGCGGCCAGCTCGGGAGAGTCGGGCACCGCGTCGGCCGGATCCTGGGCCCGCATGGCCGCCCAGACGGCCGGCATATCGTCGCGCATCGCCTCCAGCGCCGCGACCAGCAGCTTCGTGCGGGCCTGCTGCTCCTCGGAGATGGCGGCGGGGCCGCTGCTCATCAGGGTGAGGGAGGCGAAGGGGGAGGGGTCGCGCAGGACCGCCGCGCGGGAGATCAGGCCGCCGAGGGAGTGGCCCACCAGGTGCAGCGGCCCGGCGCCCGCCAGCGCCGACGCCTGCGCCAGGAGGTCCAGGGCCAGCTCGTGCAGCTCGTACGCGGACTCCTCGCGCGGTCCGGGACTCTCGTACTGCCCGCGCCCGTCGACGGCGACCACCCGGAACCCGGCGGCGGCGAGCGGCTCCAGCAGGGCGATGAAGTCCTCCTTGCTGCCCGTGTACCCGGGAACCAGCAGGGCGGTGCCGTGCACGGGCTCGCCCGCCTCGTGCACGGCGAACTCCCCGCGCGCGGTGGCCAGGCGGTACGCGCGGGCGGCGGGGGGCAGGGTGAGGCGCGGCGGCTTGCTCATGGCCCGAGGCTACCGGCCCGTAAGCCCGGGTACGCGGACGGCCCCGGCCCCCTGGAAAGGGGACCGGGGCCGTACGTACGCTCACCCGTGGCGGTGCTTACCGGAAGCGGCGGGTCGTGCGGACCGGCTCGCTCGGCGGGGCGATCTGGAACTGCGGCTCGGAGGCCGGAGCGGCGGCCACCTTGCGGGGACGGCGCCGCGGCGCGACGGGCGCCTCGTCCCGGACGACGTCCGGGATCGGCGTCGGCGCGGCCTTGCGGGTCGGGACCCGGCGCCGCCGGACCGGAGCCTCGGCGGCGGCCTCCGCCACCGGCGCCTCCGTGACGGTGGCCTCCGCGACGGCGGCCTTGCGGGTCCGGGTGCGCTTCGGCTGCGCCGGAGCCTCCTCGGCCACGGCGGCCTCGGCGGCCGGGGCCTCGGCCGCGGTCTCCGTCTTGCGGGTCCGGGTGCGGCGCGGCTTGACCACCGCGGGCTCCTCGGCGACCACGGGAGCCTCGGCCAGCGCGATCTCGACGGCCGGAGCCTCGACGGCCACGGCCACGGCGGCCGGAGCCTCGGCGGCCGCGGTCTCCGCCTTGCGGGTCCGGGTGCGGCGCGGCCTGACCACCGCGGCCTCCTCGGCCACGACGGAAGCCTCGGCCAGGGGAACCTCGACGGCCGGAGCCTCGACGGCCACCGCGGCCGGGGCCTCGGCGGCGCCGTCCACCGCGGCGACGGCCGCGGCCGTCAGACGGGTGCGGCGGCGGCGCGGGCGGCGCGCCTCGTCAGCCTCGGGTGCCTCGGCGGCCGGCGACACCGGAGCGGCCACGGCCTCCGCCTCGGCACCGGACTCCGCACCACCACGGGTACGGCGGCGCTGGCGCGGCGTCCGGGTCCGGGCGGGACGCTCCTCGGCGGCCGGAGCGGCGGCGGGGCCACGGCCGCCACGGCCACCGCGCCCGCCGGTCTCGCCCAGGTCCTCCAGCTCCTCGGCCTTCAGGCCGGCCCGCGTGCGCTCGGCGCGCGGCAGGATGCCCTTGGTGCCGGCCGGGATGCCCAGCTCCTCGTACAGGTGCGCGGAGGTGGAGTACGTCTCGACCGGGTCGTGGAAGTCCAGCTCCAGCGCCTTGTTGATCAGCTGCCAGCGCGGGATGTCGTCCCAGTCGACCAGGGTGACGGCGGTTCCCTTGTTGCCCGCGCGGCCGGTGCGGCCCACGCGGTGCAGGAAGGTCTTCTCGTCCTCCGGCGTCTGGTAGTTGATGACGTGGGTCACACCCTCGACGTCGATACCGCGCGCGGCGACGTCGGTGCACACCAGCACGTCGACCTTGCCGTTGCGGAACGCGCGCAGGGCCTGCTCGCGGGCGCCCTGGCCGAGGTCGCCGTGGACGGCGCCGGAGGCGAAGCCGCGCTTCTCCAGCTGCTCGGCGATGTCGGCAGCCGTGCGCTTGGTACGGCAGAAGATCATGGCCAGGCCACGGCCGTCGGCCTGGAGGATGCGGGAGACGAGCTCCGGCTTGTCCATGTTGTGCGCACGGAAGACGTGCTGCTTGATGTTGGCGACGGTCACGCCCTCGCCCTCGGGCGAGGTGGCGCGGATGTGCGTCGGCTGCGTCATGTAGCGGCGGGCCAGGCCGATGACCGCGCCCGGCATGGTCGCCGAGAAGAGCATCGTCTGCCGCTTGGCCGGCAGCAGGTTCATGATCTTCTCGACGTCGGGCAGGAAGCCCAGGTCGAGCATCTCGTCGGCCTCGTCCAGGACGAGGGCCTTGACGTGGGACAGGTCGAGCTTCTTCTGGCCGGCCAGGTCCAGCAGGCGGCCCGGGGTGCCGACGATCACGTCGACGCCCTTCTGGAGCGCCTCGACCTGGGGCTCGTACGCGCGGCCGCCGTATATGGCGAGGACGCGGACGTTGCGGACCTTGCCCGCGGTCAGCAGGTCGTTGGTCACCTGGGTGCACAGCTCGCGGGTCGGAACCACCACGAGGGCCTGCGGGGCGTCGGTCAGCTGACCGGGCTGGGCCCGGCCGGCCTCGACGTCCGCCGGGACGACGACCCGCTCCAGCAGGGGGAGGCCGAAGCCCAGCGTCTTGCCGGTGCCGGTCTTGGCCTGGCCGATGACGTCCGAGCCCGAGAGGGCCACGGGGAGGGTCATCTCCTGGATCGGGAAGGGGGACACGATGCCGACGGCCTCGAGGGCTTCGGCGGTCTCGGGAAAGATTCCGAGGTCACGGAACGTAGTCAGGGTGCTGCCTCTTCTGTGAGACGCGGCGTGAGGCGGCGAAGGGGGTCCTACCGTGCCGGGCTTGCGGTACTGCGCCCGCCCAGTTTCGGGCGGGTCGTACGAAGCTGCGCGGGACCACTGCCATCGCTCAGGCGCTCATGCCGCTGAGGGGGCCCCTCGTGGAGGCGGTACGCATGGGCGTACTGCCCGCACCGAGGGCGGTCGGGTGGAGCCGATCGGGCCACCGACCGGGCATCCTCATTCGGATGGCCCGCCGAGTATCCGGCAGGCGCATTACCACTGTACCCCGGAATCGCGCAGCTGTGTTGGGTGAATTCACCACCCAGGCGTGTTTAGACAGATCGGGAGTGCGCGGGAGTGGTGACTTGTCCCGCCTTTCGGCGGGCTATTGTGCGGAGCATGTCGACCGTTGAAAACGCATCTCCCGCCGGCGACGACGCCCAGGCCGGGGCCCAGGGCATCGCCGCGCAGGACTGGGCGACCGCCTCCGCCTCCCCGCAGTACCGGGCCGCCGTCGTGGACCTTCTCGGCGCGCTGGCGTACGGAGAACTCGCCGCCTTCGAGCGCCTCGCGGAGGACGCGAAGCTCGCGCCCACCCTGGGCGACAAGGCCGAACTGGCGAAGATGGCCTCCGCCGAGTTCCACCACTTCGAGCGGCTGCGTGACCGGCTCGCGGCGATCGACGCCGAGCCCACCGCCGCGATGGAGCCCTTCGCCAAGGGCGTGGACGACTTCCACCGCCAGACCGCGCCCTCGGACTGGCTGGAGGGCCTGGTCAAGGCGTACGTCGGCGACTCGATCGCCAGCGACTTCTACCGTGAGGTCGCCACCCACCTGGACACCGACACACGTGCCCTGGTCGTCGGCGTCCTCGACGACACCGGCCACGGCGGCTTCGCCGTCGAGAAGGTCCGCGCCGCGATCGACGCCGACCCGCGCCTCGGCGGCCGGCTCGCCCTGTGGGCGCGCCGCCTGATGGGTGAGGCCCTCTCGCAGGCCCAGCGCGTGGTCGCCGAGCGCGACGCGCTCTCCACCATGCTCGTCGGCGGTGTGGACGGGATGGCGGCCGGCTTCGACCTGGCGGCCGTCGGCGAGATGTTCACCCGGATCACCAAGGCCCACACCAAGCGCATGGCCGCCCTCGGCCTCGCGGCCTAGCGGTCCCCCGGGTGCGGCCGCGTCCGGTCCGCCGGCCGGCCGCGCTCAGCTCCGCGACGGAAGCGAAAACGGAGGCCGGCGCGGGCCCCGGCCGCCCCCGTTGGCCGGGCGCAGCAGCAGGGACAGCACGACGGCCGACACGCCGAGCCCGCCCAGCAGCGTGGCGTAGAGGGTGTTGTGCTCGGGCCCGAGCGACATATGCGTCAGGTAGGCCCCGAACAGGGCTCCGCTCACCCCGCTGACCAGCACCGTTCTGGTGGAGGGCAGCCGCTTGGCGAGTACGCGCACGGCCACGCCCGCGAGGGCGAGGCCCAGCAGACCGGAGCCGACGGCCTCCATCAGCATCATCTGGTCACTCCCCTACGTCAGGGCAAACCGGGTCACTGCGGTCCTACCCGAAGCGGAAGATACGGAAACGGCCCGGCGTATGCGTCCGCCGGGCCGTTCCACTCGTACTCCAGTGCTAGAGCGCCCCGAAGCCGACCTTGCGCTGAGCCGGCTCGCCGAGGTCGACGTACGCCAGACGGTCGGACGGCACCAGGACCTTGCGACCCTTGATGTCGGTCAGGCTCAGCAGCGGCGCGGTGCCGGTCAGGGCGTCGGCGACGATGCCCTCCAGCTCCTCGGCGCTCAGGCCGCTCTCCAGCACGATCTCCCGGGGTGCGTGCTGCACGCCGATCTTGACCTCCACGGCTATGTCCCTCCGACGGTCCGGTTCGCGCGATCAGCCGCGCCGTACCCGGTCCACATTAGCCCGGTGAGGGGACACGATCGGCTCGCGGCGGACACGCTCGCAGCGAACAACGGCCGGTCAGACCTCCGTGCCGTGCAGGGGGAAGCCGGCGATGCCGCGCCAGGCCAGCGAGGTCAGCAGACCCACCGCCGTGTCACGGGCGACCGGGCTCTCGCTCGACAGCCAGTACCGCGCCACGACCTGCGAGACCCCGCCCAGGCCCACGGCCAGCAGCATCGACTCGTCCTTCGACAGCCCGGTGTCCTCGGCGATCACGTCCGAGATGGCCTCCGCGCACTGCAACGAGACCCGGTCGACGCGCTCGCGCACCGCCGGCTCGTTGGTCAGGTCCGACTCGAACACCAGCCGGAACGCGCCACCCTCGTCCTCGACGTACGCGAAGTAGGCGTCCATCGTCGCCGCCACGCGCAGCTTGTTGTCGCTGGTGGACTCCAGCGCCCCGCGCACCGCCTGGAGCAGGCTCTCGCAGTGCTGGTCCAGCAGCGCCAGGTACAGGTCGAGCTTGCCGGGGAAGTGCTGGTACAGCACCGGCTTGCTGACGCCGGCCCGCTCCGCGATGTCGTCCATGGCCGCCGCGTGGTAGCCCTGCGCGACGAACACCTCCTGGGCGGCGCCCAGCAGCTGGTTACGCCGGGCACGGCGCGGCAGTCGCGTACCCCGCGGACGCGCTGCCTCGGTCTGCTCGATGGCTGTCACGCCGCCTCCCACTTTCTCTAAGAACACAGTGCGCTCTGCGCCGCGCCGCCATCGTACTTTTCGGTAACCGGATCTGGTGGGTCCAAGCCTGGTTTTCTCGCTGTGCGGACGGCCTGGACGCACCCCGGAGATGCTGGTCAGCGCCTGGCAGATGCTGTCAGCGGTAGTCCTCCTCGTCCAGGGGTACCACCCGTGACTGTTCCGCGGCGTCCGCCTCCGGGGCCTCTACCAGCTCCTTGCCGTTGAGCGGTTCGTCCTCCTGTGGCTGGACGTCGGTGAGCTGCTCGGCGGCGTCCGCCTCGGGCGCCTCGTCGTCGAGCGGGTCCGCGAACCGGTCCCGGAAGGTGTCGGGTTCCGCAGGGTCGACAGTCATTCCACTCCCCTCGCCTCGTTCGTCCTCCTCTGAGCCTAGGGGGATCGGGGGACGGCCGCCAGGCGGTCCTGTGACCGCGGACACAAGGGAACGCCGGAGGGCGGGCGTGATCGTCTCGTAACATTGGCCCATGTCTTCGACCGAGCTGCCGGGCATCAGATCCACCGCCGAGCCGACCTCCCCGGTGGGAGCGGCCCGGCTGGCCGAAGGAGAAGGGCTGCGCACCGTCGCGCTGCCCGGCCTGGAGATGAACGTACGTTTCCGGCCACCGCAGCGGGAGGGCCTGCCGCCCGCCCTGTTCGTCCACGGGCTCGGCGGTTCCTCCCAGAACTGGTCGGCGCTCATGGAGCAGCTCGCCGGCACCGTCGACGGCGAGGCGGTCGACCTGCCCGGCTTCGGCTGGTCCCCGCCGCCCGCCGACCGGGACTACTCCCTCAGGGCGCTGGCCCGCGCCGTCATCCGCCACCTCGACGCCGCCGGGCGGGGGCCGGTGCACCTGTTCGGCAACTCCCTCGGCGGCGCCGTCTCCACCCGGGTCGCGGCGGCCCGCCCCGACCTCGTGCGCACCCTGACGCTGGTCTCGCCGGCCCTGCCGGAGCTGCGCGTACAACGCTCGGCCGTGCCCACCGCCCTGCTGGCGCTGCCCGGCGTGCCCGCCCTCTTCGGGCGGCTCACCCGGCACCTGACGGCCGAGCAGCGCACCCGGGGAGTGACGGACCTCTGTTACGGAGACCCCTCACGGGTGACAGCGGAGGGGTTCGCCCACGCCGTCGAGGAGATGGAACGGCGCCTGGCGCTGCCCTACTTCTGGGAGGCGATGAGCCGTTCCTCGCGCGGGATCGTCGACGCCTACACCCTCGGCGGTCAACACGGGCTGTGGCGCCAGGCGCAGCGCGTCCTCGCGCCGACCCTGCTGGTCTACGGTGGCCGGGACCAACTGGTCTCGTACCGTATGGCGCGCAAGGCCGCCGCGGCCTTCCGCGGTTCGCGGCTGCTGACCCTGCCCGACGCCGGGCACGTGGCGATGATGGAGTACCCCGAGGTGGTGGCCACCGCCTTCCGGGAGCTGCTGCGCGACGCCGCCGCCGGGGAGACCGACCGAGATACCGCAGACGGCAAGGGCTGAGGCTGAGGACGTGGGACGACATAGTCGCAAGGCTCCCGCACCGGCTCCGGGGGAGGGGCTGTACGAGCCCCAGCCGTACGACTCCGGGGCGTACGGGTCCGGGCCGTACGAGCCGCAGCCGCCGGCCCGGGCGCGGGCGCCGCAGCCGCAGCCGCAGCCGCCCGCCGGGTACGGGGAACCGGCCGGGCCCCGCCGGGCCGCCGAGCCGGCCGTCGTCCACCAGGGCCACGCCCCGCCCCCGGCCCGTCCCGCAGGGCATCCCGAGCACCGCGAGGAGGGCGGCGGCGCCCGGAGCGCGGGCCCGGCCGCCGCCTCCGTGTACGGGGACTGGCGGGGCACCCCCCGTCCCGCCGCCCCCCAGCCCCCCGAGGCGCTGACCTCCACGGGCTCGCACCGCCGCGTCCCCGCACCCGAGCCGCTGACCTCCACGGGCTCGCACCGCCGCGTCCCCGCACCCGAGGCGCTGACCTCCACGGGCTCGCCCTCCCGGGTTCCCGAGCCCGAGCCGCTCACCTCCACCGGCTCGCACCGCCGGGTACCCGCCCCGCGGGTGCCCGACGGGGCGGGCGTGGAACGGTCCCCGGACCGGCGCCGGGCGCGGATCCGTACCTGTACCGGGATCGCCGCCCTGGCCGTCACCGCCGTACTCGCGGTCGTCGTCGCCGGCCAGGTCACCGCCGAGGGCGACCCGGCCGCCGCCGGTACGCCCGCCGCCGGGGACGACGTCTCCCAGCGGCCCGGCGGCGACAAGGCCGCCGTCTCCCGCTCCGACGGCCGCCCCACCCCCGCCTCGCCCGCGCAACCGCCGACGTACGAACAGCAGATGGCGCAGCAGCTGCCCATCGACGCCAAGCTCACCGGCCCGGGCGTCTTCGACACGGTCCCCGGCACCGCCAAGGCGCCCGGCAAGGGCAAGGTCGTGCACTACCGGGTCGACGTGGAGCAGGGCCTCGGCATGGACGCGCAGCTCTTCGCCGAGGCCGTCCAGCGCACCCTCAACGACCCCCGCAGCTGGGGCCACGACGGGGAGATGACCTTCGAGCGGGTGGCGGACGGCAAGGCCGACTTCGTCATCACCCTGGCCAGCCCCGGCACCACCGGCGCGTGGTGCGCCAAGTCGGATCTGGACACCACCATCGACAACGTCTCCTGCGACTCCGCCAGCACCGAACGCGTGATGATCAACGCCTTCCGGTGGGGCCAGGGTTCGGCGACCTACGGCGCCGGCCAGATGCTCGCCTACCGGCAGATGCTCATCAACCACGAGGTCGGCCACCGGCTCGGACACGGACACGTGAGCTGCCAGAAGCCCGGCTCACTCGCGCCGATCATGCAGCAGCAGACGAAGTCCCTCGACATCGACAACGTCCACTGCCTTCCCAACCCCTGGGTGTTTCCCGACAACTGACCGCCCTGGAGCCGTCGATGACCGTTCGCCGTGTCGTACCCAACGTCCGGTCGCAAGCCGTGCCGGAGAGCCGGGAGTTCTACGGCCTGCTCGGGTTCGAGGAGGTCATGGACCACGGCTGGATCATGACGATGGCCTCCCCGTCCGCTCCGGCGGCGCAGATCAGCTTCATGGCCGACGACAGGACCGCGCCGGTCACCCCCGACATGAGCGTCGAGGTGGACGACGTGGACGCGGCCTACGCGCTCATGCGGCAGAGCGGCGCGGAGATCGTGCACCCCTTGCGGGACGAGGAGTGGGGGGTGCGCCGGTTCTTCGTGCGCGACCCCAACGGCCGGGTGGTCAACGTGCTGGGCCACCGCTGACGGCCGTCCCGGGCACCGGCCTTCCTAGCGCCCTCGAACGCGAACCGTACGGGAAAGTTACGACTCTTCACCCCTTCCGGTGGCGGGGGGGGGCCGGCGAGGCCCGGCGGCGCCCCGCGGGCGGAGTGTAGACAAAGCGCGGGGGGGGCGCGCGCGGGCGCCCCCCCGCG